>DASPJU010000521.1:0-5885 GCA_035628475.1 Salinarimonas sp.
GCGAACTGCTCCCAGAGCGGCCGGTTGAGGCCGAGCTCCTCGCGCACCCGCTGCACCACGTGCTCCGGCGCCCGGTCGCCCACGATGGCGAGCGCCGGGTCGATGGGGATGACGCGGCCGATGAAGAAGGTGACGGCGAGCAGGCCCAGATAGGTGAGCACGAGCGTCAGCAGGAAGCGCCCGATCGCCGCCGCCGTCCGGGACAGGCGGGCGCGCCGGCGCCCGCCCGAGAGCGTGGAGGGGGTCGTCACGCCCGCCTTACTTCTTGGAGACGTTGAACATGTAGGTGGAATCCGACGTCACCCCGATGCGCAGGCCCTCGACATTGGCGCGATGGGCCGCCACCTCGTTCATCTGGTAGATCATCACGAAGGGGCTGGTCTGGCGGAACGTCGCCTGCATGGCCTCGTACATGGCCTTGCGCTTGTCGGCGTCGCGCTCCAGCACTGCGGCGTCGGCCTGCTTGGTCAGCTCCGGGATGTCCCAGGCGTTGCGCCAGGCCAGCGGCTTCGCGGAGGCGTCGTCCGCGTTGTTGGGATTGCGCACGAAGGTGTCGGCGTTGGTGTGGGGATCCCAGTAATCCGCGCCCCACTGGCCGATATAGATGTCGTGGTTGCGGGCGCGGTATTTGGTGAGCGTCTGGCGGCCGTCGCCCGGAAGGATCTCGATCTCGATCCCGGCGCGCCGGGCGGTCTGCTGGATGTTCTCGGCGATGCCCTGGACGGGCTGCGTGGTGCGCACGTCCATGGTGACCTTGAAGCCGCCCGGCAGCCCCGCCTTGGCGAGCAGCTCCTTCGCCTTGTCGACGTCGAGCTTGAACGGGTTCTCGGTCGAGGCGCCGAGGAGGCCGACGGGCAGGAAGTTCTGGTGGACGATGCCGATGTCCTTGATCAGCGTCTGGCCGATGCCCTCGTAGTCGACGAGGTGCTTGAAGGCCTCGCGCACCTCCGGCTTGGCGAGCGTCGGGTTCTTCTGGTTGAGGCTGATATAGTACACCGTGCCCTTCGGGCGGGCGGTGGTCCGGATGTCCTTGTTGGCCGCCACCGCCTGGAGGTCCTGGGGCGTGAGGTTGCGGGCGACGTCGGCGTCGCCCTTCTCCAGCAGCAGGCGCTGGGTCGCGGCCTCCTTGACGTGGCGGTAGATCACGCGGGCGAGCTTCGCCTTCTCGCCGTGGTAGTTGTCGTTGCGCTCGAGCGCCAGGATCTCGTTGGCGCGCCAGTCGCGGATCCGGTAGGGGCCGGAGCCCGCGTAGTTCGTCTTCAGCCAGGCATTGCCGAGGTCGCCGTTCTGCTCCCGGGCCATGACGGTCTTCTTGTCGAGCACCGCCGCCACGTTGGCGGTGAGGCAGTTGAGCACGAAGGTCGGGGCATAGGGCTTGTCGGTCTCGAGGACGAAGGTCTGCGCGTCGACCGCGCGCGCCTTCTGCTCGACGTTGTCCTTCTTCAAACCGAACTGGGTGAGGATGAAGGCGGGCGACTTGTCGATCTTCACGGCGCGCTGGAACGAGAAGGCGACGTCCTCGGCCGTGACCGGGTTGCCCGAGGCGAACTTGAGGTTCGGCCTCAGCTTGAAGGTGAAGGTCCTGCCGTCCTCGGAGACGGTCCAGGACTCGGCGAGGTCGCCGTAGAGCTGGGAGGGGTCCTCGACCCGGAAGCGCACCAGGCGGTCATAGGTGTTGCCCATGATCTCGCCGGCCGAGATCTCGAAGGTCTCGGCGGGGTCCATGGTGATGATGTCGTCGATGGCCCAGGCGACCACGAGGGTGTCGCGCGGGGTGGCGGCGAGCGCGGCGCCCGCGCCGAGGCCGGCCAGCAGGGCCGCGACGGCGGCCGCGCGCAGGAGCCGGCCGGCGGGCCGGGCAAGAATGGTGTGGTGCATGATGTTCGCCTCCCGTCGTGGCCCGCCGCGTGGCCCGTGGGGCGTAGCGGCGGCGGCCGATGGGGGACGCTAGCGAAAGGGCCGGGCACCTGCCAAGCCATTTGACGGGAGCGGCGCGCGAAATCGGGATGGGCGCGCCCGATCGGCGCGCTCAGCCCTCGCGGGCCAGCACCGTCGCCACCGGATCCTCGTGGATCACGCGCCAGCCGGGGGAGCGCCGCAGCAGGCGGGCGGCGGACCCGTCGGTCTCGACGAGCGCCCAGGTCACGTCGTGGCGCGCCAGGATCGCGAGCAGGGCGTCGGGCTGCTGCTCGCTCAGGGCTCTCTCGAGGGCATGCATGAAGCCGCCGACGAAGAGCTGGTCCGTGCGCCCGTCGATGAAGGTCGGGACGCCGCGTGCCAGGAGAAAGCCGCCGAAATTGTAGTCGTTGAGGACCGGCCTCGCGAGGCCAGCCTCACGCGCGGCCGCGAGGGCTCGCTCCGGGGTGATGGCGGCGCCCGGCGCCGGCCGGGACGCCGTGATGGCGACGAGCGCCGCCAGGAGAACCGCGAGCGCGACGCCGCCCAGGCGCCCGAAGCCCCGCGCTTCGGGGCCCCCCGCGGCCCGCAGGGCGGCGAAGCGCTCCGCGACCGGGTCGGCCAGCACGATAGCGGCCGCCACGGCGAAATGGCCCATGAAGCGCACGTGCGTCACCATCATGATCCCGGCAAGCAGGACGATCGCCGCGCGCCAGACGGCGGCTCGGGGCGCGCACGCCACCGCCGCAGCGGCCAGGAGCCCCGTCGCCAGCGCCAGGAACCCGAAGCCGTCAAGGCTCATCCGACGCCACTCCTGGATGTAGAGCGTCGCCTCGCGGTCATTGAGCAGCGCGGCCGCGACGCCGGCGGTTCCGAGGCCATAGGGCGTCGCGAAAGCCGCCAGCAGCGCTACGAGGCCGAACGCGCCCCAGGTCATGGCCGTACGCGTCCGCGCGGCGGGGGCGGCGCGCAGCACGGCCTCCAGCCCCAGCGGCACCGCGAAGGCAAGCGCGATGGGTGCGCTCGCGTGCAGGTTCGCCCACAAGCCGGGCAGGAGGGCGAGCGCCAGGGGCGGTGTCCGCCCGGCCCGGAGCGCGTCGACGAGGCCGCCCAGCCAGAGCGCCAGGAGGGGGTAGGCGAGGATGTGGGGCCGCGCCAGAGCCTGCGGCTGCAAGAAGAGCAGGACCAGGACCGCGACCACCAGGGCGAGACGGGTGTCGAAACGCCGGGCGAGCCAGAGGAAGATGCCAGCCACCGTGCCCGCGAGGCAGGCCAGCGTGAGGAAGACGAGGCCCGTGGGGCCGGCCGCGTCGTGAACGAGCGCCAGCACGATCTGCGCCAGCCATTCCTTGGCGATCCAGCGTTCGCCCGCAAAGGTGTGCGAATAGGAGTCGACCCTCGGCAGCACCCCCGACGCGAGGATGTCCCGGCCGATCCTGACGTGCCAATGCGTGTCGGGATCGTCGAGAACCGTGCTCGGCGCCCGGGCCACGGCAACGGTCACGAGAGCCGCCAGGAAAACGCCGACCTCCAGGGGACGGCGCAGCAGCGTCGGCCCACGGAGGGCGGGGGAGAGGGCGTCAGAGGCCATGGCGAGGCTCCGGTGACGGTGCGGCCCGCCGCAGCAGGCGGACCTCGAAGACGAAACGGGACAGGGCAAGCGCGTTGAGCATCGGGATCGCCACGCAGACCAACCCCGTGGCCGCGATCGGCGCCCAGCGCAGGCGCTCGGTCAGGAGCCACGGGATGGCGAAGGCGAGCCCGTATCCCGCGACGCTGACAAGGGCGAAGCGCCAGCCTGCGGCGCGGTGGGGGCGGCGGGACCGGAAGGTCACGGTGCGGTGGGCTGCGTAGGACCCCGCCGCGGCGAGGGCGTAGGCGGCCAGCGAAGCGACATCGGCCCGCCAGCCCAGGCCCGCCAGAGCGAGGTGTGCCAGCATAGCATAGGTCAGCGTCGAGAGCGCGCCTACGACAAGGAACCGCGGCAGCGGCGTCGCCAGGAGCCCGGCCCTCACGGCGCGCGTCCCCAGGCGAGGTACTGCGCGCCGAGCGGCGCATGCTCCAGGGCGCGCTCGAGCCGTCGCGCCGGCGCGGCCGCGCTCGGCAGGAGGAGGATGTGGCGCGAGGCGGTCCCTGCGAGCCCCGCGCCGCGCAGGAGCGCCCGGGCCCGCCTCGCCGAGAGGAGCACCGCGTCCGCGTCGAAGGGGCAGCGCGCCACGGCGAGGCGGGTGCCCGGATTGTAGGGATTGTGCTCGATGAGCACCACGAACCCGCCCGGCCGCACCGCCCGTCGCATCTCGGCCGCCACCGCCGGCCAGAGCGCCGGCGGCACGTGGTGGATCGCGCAGGTCGCCACCGCGATGTCGAACTCGCCGGTGCCGACGGGCAGGCGCTCGCCCGAACCGAGGCGGTAGTCCAGACCCGGATGGTCGCGCCGCGCCCGGGCGAGGCTCTCACCCGAGGGGTCGACGCCCACGAGGCGGTCGGCCAGTGGCGCGATCAGCGGATGGAGGCGCCCGACCCCGCAGCCGACATCGAGGATGGCGGGCCGCACTCCCGGCAGGGCCTCGGCGAGGAGCCGACCCAGCGCCTCGACCTTGGCGGCCAGGAAGAAGTCATGGCCCAGGCCCGAGAAGGCGATGGAGCGCTCGACCTGCGCCTCGTAGGCCTCGGAATAGGTGTCGAAGATCTCCGCCATGGCCTCAGGCCGCCCGCCGGTCCGGCGACGCGCCCTGCGCGGCCGCCGACGGCACGTTCACGGTGCGGCCGATGACGTAGAGGGGCCGGCCCTTCACCTCCGAATGGATGCGCCCGACATAGAGCCCCACCACCCCCGTCATCATCAGGTTGAGCCCCGAGAGGAAGGAGAGGATCACCACGATCGAGGCCCAGCCCTGGACGTAGGAGCGGTCGTAGAGGGCGGTGATCATGATGGCGACGCCGTAGAGCGCCGCCGCGGCCGAGACCGCGATGCCCGTCCACAGGACGACGCGCAGCGGCGCGTCCGAGAAGCCGACGATGCCGTCGAAGGCCAGGCGCAGCATGCGGCGCAGGGGATACTTGGTCTCGCCGGCCGCCCGGGCCATGCGGTGATAGGGCACCGCTGCCTGGCGGAAGCCGATCCAGGCGAACATGCCGCGCACGAACCGGTCGCGCTCGGGCATGGCGCGGAACACGTCGAGGGCCGCGCGGTCGACGAGGCGGAAATCGCCCACGTTGGCGGGGATGTCGACCCGGGTCATCCGTCGCAGGAGGCCGTAGAACAGGCGCGCCGTGACGAGCTTGACGGGGCTCTCCCCGGCCCGCGACACGCGCTGGGCATAGACGACCTCGTAGCCCTCGCGCCATTTCGCCACGAGGTCGAGCACCACCTCGGGCGGGTCCTGGAGGTCGGCGTCCATGATGATCACGGCCTGGCCGCAGGCCAGGTCCATGCCGGCCGTGATGGCGGCCTGGTGGCCAAAATTGCGCGCGAGTCCGACATAGCGGAAGCGCGGATCGTCCTTGGCGCGCCCAGCCGCGAAGACCCCTGAGGCGTCGCGGCTGCCGTCGTCGACCAGGATCACCTCGGCAGGGCCGTCGAGGCGGGCGAGCAGCCCGTCCAGCCGATGGAACAGGATCGGCAGGACCAGCTCCTCGTTGTAGAGGGGGATCACGAAGGAATAGACCGGCGCGCCCGCCCCTTCACCCATCGTCTAGCCTCCTCCGCTTCGCAGCGGACCATAGAGGCGGAATGGTTGCGGATCGGTTGAGCGGCGCTCGCTTCGGTGGATGACGGACGAAGGCGGCGGAAGCTGGGGGCGCTCTCCTCCTCGACGGGGCTCAGGAAGCGCATGCCCGTCGCGATGACGAAGCAGCTGTCGCTGCGGCGGATGCCGGGCCCTCTCCCCCTTGCGGGGAGAGACGGACAGGGGGGTGCGGCGCGCCAGCGCCGCGCCACGGGTTCTGCAAGGCTTGAGGCTGATCGTTCGGTCGCGGCGCCGCTGCTG
>DASPJU010000522.1:0-3644 GCA_035628475.1 Salinarimonas sp.
CGCGTCGGCATAGTCCGTGAGGCCGTCGGACACGATCCACTCGACGGGCGGCGAGCCCGCGCGGGGGAGCAGCACGTCGGGCAGCGTCTGGCGGGCGTTAACCACCGGTTCACCCTCTCCTGATCAAGTCGCGTCGCAGGGCATGTAAGCGGCGCGCGGGCGCGCGTCGACTCCTCCGGAGGATTGAGGTGACCACCACCATTGACAACCTGAAGGTCGACGTCACGGTGGTGCTCGGGCACACGCGCATGCCGATCCACATGCTCCTGCGCATGGGACGCGGCGCCGTCATCGAGCTCGAGGCGACCGAGAACGATACCGTCGAGATCCTCGCCAACGACCATCCGATCGCGCGGGGCCAGGTGGTGGTGACGGGCACGCGCATCCAGATCGAGATCACCGAGATCATCCGCCGGCCCGAGGTCATCGACCGTCCGGGCCTCACCATCGGCGGCTCCGGCATCGCGCTCCACGCCGCGGCGGATGTGTGAGGAGGGGCGACCACTAATTCGCTTGTGGCGGTGCGATCGATCTGTTATTCGCACCGCCGCTCCGGACGAAACGGCCCAGCGCCGCTCCGGAGCCTCCCGCGGCCGTGGCGGAATTGGTAGACGCGCTAGCTTGAGGTGCTAGTTGGGCAACCAGTGGAGGTTCGAGTCCTCTCGGCCGCACCAAACGTGAGCGATCACGCTCCAGCGACGGCGGCCCCAGGGCCGCCGTCGCCGTTTCAGGGCACGCTCAGGTCCACGCACGCGAATCCGCGCGCGCGCAGCCGCTCCGCCAGGATGCGCCGGTGGCAGAGCGCCGGGTCGCGCTCGAAGCACATGAGGCAGACCGGCCGCTCGCCCGCCAGGACGGCGAGCCGTTCCAGCGCCTCCCCCGCTTGCGGCGTCGCGAGCTGCCCCTCGTAGACCGCGCGAAGCATGTCGGCGTCGCCCGCCCGGGCGGCCTCGCGCCCCGCCTTGGGGGTCCCCAGCGCGATCAGGTGCTCGTAGCCGACGCCGCCGGCGAGCAGGCCCTCCCGCAGGGCGGTCTTCGAGAAGCCGCGCTTGCGCGAGAGCGCCACGGCGCGCACGTCCGCCAGCACCGCGACGCCGGCCCCCTGCAGGGTCCCGAGGAACCGGTCGGGGTCGGCCCCCTCGTAGCCGATGGTGAAGATGGTGGGCACGTCGCCTTCCCGTTGCGCCGACGCCGCATTGTCACGGGGGCCGCCCGCCCCTACAAGCCCCGGACGGGACGAGGGAGGGCAGGCATGGATGGCGTCGAGACCGCGGCCGCCTCCGTTGCGACCCGCGACACCCCCCCGTTCCGGCACGACGAGGACGAGGAGATCAATCCCGCCTTCGTGGATGCCGTCTCGGACGCGGTGGCCGAAGGTGCCCGCGAGCGGGTCTCGCGTCTCGTCGAGGACCTGCACGAGGCCGACGTCGGCACCCTGATCGAGGCCCTCGAGCCCGAGACGCGCCCCCGGCTCATCGAGCTCCTGGGCCGCGACTTCGACTTCGCTGCGCTGACGGAGGTCGACGACGCGGTTCGCGACGAGATCCTCGAGGAGCTCGAGACGCAGACCGTCGCCGAGGGCGTGCGGGAGCTCGATTCGGACGACGCGGTCTACATCCTCGAGAACCTCGACACGGCCGAGCAGGACGAGATCCTGGATCGCCTGCCCGCGATGGAGCGCGTCGCGCTGCGGCGCGCCCTCGACTACCCGGAAGACAGCGCCGGGCGCCTGATGCAGACGGAGTTCATCGCCGTGCCCCCGTTCTGGACGGTGGGGCAGACGATCGACTTCATGCGCGAGACGGACGACCTTCCCGACACCTTCTTCGAGATCTTCGTCGTGGATCCCGGCGTGCGGCTCCTGGGCTCCGTGCCCTGCGACAAGCTGCTTCGCTCCAAGCGGCCGGTGCGGATCTCCGAGATCATGGAGGAGGAGCCCGACCAGGTCGAGGCGACCGATCCGCAGGACGAGGTCGCCCGCCGGTTCCAGCGCTACAACCTCGTCTCGACGGCGGTGGTGGACGAGGCCGGCCGTCTGGTCGGCGCCATCACCATCGACGACGTGGTGGACGTGCTCGAGGAGGAGGCGGATGCGGACATCAAGGCGCTGGGCGGCGTGAAGCCCGACGAGGAGCTGTCCGACGACGTCTGGTCGATCGCGCGCAGCCGCTTCACCTGGCTGTTCGTGAACCTCCTCACCGCCATCCTAGCCTCCGCCGTGATCAGCCTGTTCGAGAAGTCGCTGGAGAAGATGGTGGCGCTCGCCGTCCTGATGCCGATCGTCGCGTCGATGGGCGGGAACGCGGGCACGCAGTCCATGACCGTGGCCGTGCGTGCGCTCGCGACCCGCAGCCTCGGGCGCGGCAACGCGGCGCGTGTCGTGGGGCGCGAGCTCCTCGTGGGACTGATCAACGGGGTCGCCTTCGCGGGCGTTATGGGCGTCGTGGCGGTGGTCTGGTTCGGCGTGCCCAATCTCGGCCCGGTGATCGGTCTCGCCCTCGTCGTGACCCTGGTCTCGGCCGCCTTCGGGGGCGTGGTCATCCCCCTCGTCCTCGACCGGTTCGGCGTCGACCCCGCCGTCGCCTCGGGTCCCTTCGTGACCACGATCACGGACGTGGTGGGGTTCTTCGCGTTCTTGGGCATCGCGAGCGTGTGGTTCGGGCTCCTGTGACGCCGTGACCCGGGGCCGTTAAGCCTTCGTCAGCCTTGACGAAGCATGATGGCGCCCGACCTGTTCCGCGTGGCGTTTCCGGATCCATGACCCGCATCTCCCTCATCCGCCCTCTCGTGCGCCCCCTGGGCCTGCTCCTTCTCGGGCTGGCGCTCGCGTCCTGCGCCCTGACGGAACGCGCCAATTATCCGAAGAAGGGGGACGTGCGGCCGCACGACGGCGTCGCGTCGGCCCAGCGACTGCCGATCCACGGCATCGACGTATCGCGCTGGCAGTCCTCGATCGACTGGACCGCCGTGCGCGAGGCCCGCACCCAGTTCGTCTTCATCAAGGCCACCGAGGGCGGCGATCACCTCGACCCGAAGTTTCACGAGAACTGGGCCAATGCCCGCGCCGCTGGCATTCCCCGCGCGGCTTATCATTTCGTGTTCTGGTGCCGGCCGGCGCACGAGCAGGCGGCCTGGTTCAAGGCCAACGTGCCGGCCGATCCGGACGCCCTGCCCCCGGTCCTCGACGTGGAGTGGAACGGGCATTCGCGCACCTGCGCCAAGACGCTGCCCCGCGCGGCCGCCCAGGAGAAGATCCGGATCATGCTCCGCGCCATGGAGGAGCATACGGGCAAGCGGCCGATCATCTACACGGACATCCCCTTCCACCGCGACGTGTTCGAGGGGACGAGCGAGTTCGACACCTATCCGTTCTGGCTGCGCTCCGTCGCCGCCGAGACGCACGAGCGCTACGTGGACCGGCCCTGGACCTTCTGGCAGTACACGACCACGGGCCGCGTGCCGGGCATCCGCGGCGACGTCGACCGCAACGCCTTCTACGGCACCAGCGCCGAATGGCGCACCTTCCTCGCCACGGGCTGCGACCCGCGCCACATCCGCACCCTCGAGCGCATGGGGTTGTGCGGCAAGTAGGAGAGGCACGCCGCCGTTCCGGACTTGGCGCAGCCGAAATCTCGGGCTAGCCG
>DASPJU010000523.1:0-5483 GCA_035628475.1 Salinarimonas sp.
TGCCGGCTCGGGCACCAGGCTTCCACCTCGGCGAGACGATCGAAAAGAGGAGCCGCCCTGCGGTTCAGCGGCCCGAGGTCCATCTCCAGGAACCAGCGGGCCCGGTCCGCCCCATGGATGGGATCGGCGAGGCGGACGAAGGCGACCACGAGCTCGCCGTCCACCAGCGCCAGGCGGCCCCCGGCGTTCCCGCCTCCCGCCCTGACGCGGGCGGGCTTGAGATCGCGATGCGCCAGCCCTGCCTCCGGGGTGCGCTCCAGTGCCGGGATCGTACCGGAGCCTACCTAACCAGAGGCCGTTCGTGGGCGTTCCTGTTGTCGCGCCCGAGGAACAGGTAGTCGGGGCTGAAGGTCCCGACCGTCCGCAGCCGGTCCCAATCGGGCACCACCACCTGCTGGCCCGCCCAGACGATCAGGCCCTCGTCGCGCATCTCCTGCACGGTCCGGTTCACGTGCACCGTGGACAGGCCCATCGCATCCGCGATCTCGGCCTGCGTGAGCGGCAGCGCGAAGCCCGACGCATCGGCGAGCCCCGCCGCCTGAAGCCGCGATCCCAGCTCGCACAGGAGATGCGCGATCCGCTGCAAGGCCGAGCGGCGGCCCACATTGACCACCCACTCGCGGGCGATCGCGCCCTCCGCGACCGTCGCCTGCCAGAACGCGCGGGCGAGGGTCGGATGACGATCCATCAGCGCGAGAACGTGGTCGCGGGGGATCACGGCGACCGACGCGGGGGTGAGCGTGCCGACGCTGTGGTCCATGCGGCCCATCAGCAGCCCGTCCAGCTCGCACGGGTCGCCGGGGATCACGAAGCCGGTGATCTGGCGCTTGCCGTCGGGCAGGAGCTTGTAGCGGCAGGCCCAGCCCTCGACGAGGATGGTGCATTCCACGGGCCGCTCGCCGACCCGGATCAGGTCCATGTCCGCGCGCAGGTCGCGGCGGCGGACGGCCGCCTCCTGCAACGCCTTCGTCTCGGCCGCGCTCAGCGGCGCGAGTTCGGCGAGCCTCCTGATGAGACGATCCGGCATAAGCGGGCTTTCGCGAAGTCCAGGGAAGGGGTCTCGAGCTCGGCAACGGAGTTATGAGAGGCGGGGCGGGTGCGATCCACGTCCCCGCCGCGGATCCGCCAAGCTCGTGAGCACCTGAAGCAGGCGATCGCGGTCGACAGGCTTCTCCATCCACTCGACCTCGTCCAGGTCCGTAGGCAGGGACGCGCTCCATCGTGGGTGACCCGAATAGATCACGACCGGCACCCCGCGCCGGAGCAGCGTCAGCGCGAGCTCGATGCAAGGGCCGTCGTCGAGCTGGAAGTCGAGAAGCGCCACGCTCGGGGAGGCGTGCTCCGCCCAGGCGAGCGCCCCGACCGAGGACCGGAACGGGCCGACGACCGCCAAGCCGACATCGTCGAGATAGGCTTCCAGCGCCATGGCGATGAGCGCCTGATCCTCGGCGAGAAGGCAGCTGGGATGCGGGTGAACGGTCATGCGCCTCGATCTTGGACTGAGTCCTGGAGAGGCAATATGTTCTCGGCGCAGTCCGCCCGGAAGACGCCTGCGCGACACCGTACGGAAGCGTACAGAGCGTGGGCGAGCCCATGCGGCGCGCGAGGTGCGCTCCGACGGTGTGCTCGGCGCCGGCGGGCGCGGTGCCGCAGGGCTGGGATGGTGGTCACCTGGGCAGGGCGCGGGTCGTGGAAACAACGGTCGGAGCGCCCTGGTTCGCCCGCCGAGGGGGCGAGCTGCAGGCGTGTCCTCACGCGAGTGCCGCGCGGATCGCCCTGAGGAGGCTCTCGGTCGGCACGGGCTTCACGATCCAGGCCACGTTCTGGAACGCCGGCGGCGCATCGCTCGTGCGGCCGTGGCCGCTATAGACCAGGAACGGTATCCCGCGCGCGCCGAGGTCGCCGGCCAGCGCCTCGCAGGGGCCGTCCCTGAGGGCGTTGTCCAGGATCGCTCCCGAAGGCTCGTTCTCCTTCAGCCAAGCCTCCGCCGCCGCGCAGGTCGCGAAGGGACCGGCCACCGCGTAGCCGTCCCGCTCCAGGCTTTCGGCGAGCTCGAGAGCGATGACGGCCTCGTCCTCCGCCAGGAGGATGACAGGGCGCGGTGGGGACGAGTCGTTCATGCGTGTCGGTCTTCGGTCCTTGCGTCGAAAGCTTGGTTGGCGAGGGTGTACGATCCCTTCCACGGTCGGTGGGTACCCCTGTCGTCGTCCCGTGATGGTGGAGACAGCCTGAACGTGGCTTGAACCGATGCCGGGCTAGTAGGGCGGCACGAGCCGCTGCTCGACCAGCGGCGCGGTGACGCTGAGGCGAAGCCCGTCGGGCGCGTAGGCGATCTCCACCCGCGCGTTGCATTGCAGCTCGAGCATCCTCTGCACCTGCGACCCGACCCCCGTCCGCCCGTGGTTTCGGACCGGCGCGGCTCCCTGCTCCCGCCAGTCGAGGAACAGAGCGCGCTTCCCGCCTTCGAGCCGTTCCTCCCAGCTCACCTCGAGCCGCCCGTGGGGCCGCGATAGGGCTCCGTGACGGAACGCGTTCGAGGCGAGCTCGTGAAGGGCCATGCTCAGCGGCACGGCGAGGTCGGCCGCAAGGTGAAGTTCGGGACCCGTGAGGACGACATGATCGCTCCCGTCCCCGACGTGGCGCTCGAACTCGTTGGCCAGCAGGGCGCGCACCGGAGCCGTCTGCCAGTAATCCTCGGTGAGCAAGGCCTGCGTCCTGGCCATGGAGGTGATCCGGCCCGAGAAGGCGGTGTAGAAATCGCCGATGGTGCGGCTCGCCCTCGCCGTGGCGCCCAGAAGCGACTGCACCACGGCAAGCTGATTGCGGGTCCGGTGATGAAGCTCGCGCACGAGCAGCGCCTGGCGGGCTTCGGCGCGCCGGCTCACCGCGAGCGCCTCGTCGCGATCCGCGATCGCATGGCGCAGCTCCAGCTGCGCCACGACCTGCCGGGAAAGGGTCGAGAGTGCCGCCCTCTGCTCGGGCGTGAGGTCTCGCGGCACGTAGTCGAGGACGCACAGGCTCCCGAGCGGCAGGCCGTCGGGCGTGTCGAGCCGTGCCCCCGCGTAGAAGCGAAGGCGCGGGTATCCCGCGACCAGGGGATTGGCGGAGAAGCGCGGGTCGGTGGCGGCGTCGGGGATAACCGTCAGGCCCGGGCGCAGGGTGGCCTTGGCGCAGAAGGACACCTCGATGGGGGTCTCCCTCAGGCCGAGCCCCACCTCGGCCTTGAACCATTGCCGCCGGTCCTCGACGAGGCTGATCGCCGCCACCGGCGTGCCGCAGATCTGCGCGGCCAGCCGCGCGATGTCGTCGAAATCCGGCTCGGGTGGGGTGTCGAGGATCGCGTAGGCCCGCAGCGCGGCGAGCCGTTGCTCCTCGTCCCATGGAAAGACCTGATCAGCCGTCACGCACCATACCCGTTAACATGCAGCAATGAAGGTCAACGGGAACGAGCGGTCTCCGGTTCGAATTCGGCGGCTGGTCGCTCGGGCATCTCCGCTGGCGACGCGATCAGGTTCGCACCTCGAGCGTGAGTCTGAGGGCGGACACGGCGCTCCATTGACCGACCTGCCTGACGTTCCGCGTCGCGGACCAGCCACCGGTCGTCGATCTCTGGCCACGACGGCGGCCGTCAGGCTAGGGTGCCGACATACCCGCCCTCGCCCGCCGATCCTCGGCCTCGCCGCCTGGGCGGCCCTTGCGCTGGTCGCGGGCGGAGTCCTGGCGGTCTACAATCACGGCCGCATCGCCTCCGCCTTCAAGAGCGAGGCCCGCACCCTGCATCGGATCGTTCCCGCATCGCGGTGGATCTCCTGTGCACCTATGTCGGGCCGCGCACGGGGAGACGCATCATCGAGGGCGGGATCGATCGGGGCGACTACGACGTGATCGAGGCCGCGATCTGGCACGCCGACCTGCGCGGCTTCACCCGTCTGTCCGAGACGCGCCCGACCGCCGAGGTGATCGAGCGCTTGAACGCGTGGCTCGAGCCCATGGTGGCGGCGATCCAGGAGCATGACGGCGAGGTGCTGAGGTTCATCGGCGACGCGGTGCTGGCGATCTTCCCGACGAGCCCGCGTCGATCGCCCGCGCGGGCCTGCCGGACCGAGCGCAAGATCGCCGGCAAGGCGGCAAGATCGGCGAGGTCGCGCCCGCTCTCCTTGCGTAAGGTCGCGTGGGCCGGAGCGGACACCCCATGAGCACGCAGCAAGCCATCCTCACCGACGTCATGCGTCCCGCCGACGGCGCGAACCCGTCCGATCCCTATCGCCGGGCCGAGCAGACCTTCCCGCGCCTCAACGCCGACCAGATCGCCCGAGCGATCGTGTTCGGGACGGCGGAGAGCCTGCCGCGGGGCACGATCCTGTTCGAGCGCGGCGACCGCACCGTGGACTTCTTCCTCGTCCTGGAAGGCAATATCGAGATCTACGAGCACGCGCCGGACGGCGGCCTGGAGGTCTTCACGATCCATGCCGAGAGCCAGTTCACGGGCGAGCTCGACCTGTTCAACGACCGGGAGATCCTGGTGGGCGGGCGCATGGGCGCCAACGGGCGGGTCGCGCGCCTCAACCGCGCGCAGTTCCGTCGCCTGCTCGCGGCCGAGCCGGACATCGCCGAGATCATCATGCGGGCCTTCATCCTGCGCCGGGTCGGGCTCATCGAGCACGGCCAGGGGGCGGCCACGCTCGTGGACTCCCGCGAGGTCGGGGTCGGCGATTCGCTGCGCCTCCAGCGTTTCCTCAGGCGCAACGGCTATCCGATGCGGGTGATGGATGTCGACGCCGAGGAAGAGGCTCGCGCGCTGCTCGCCGCCGAGGGCCTGTCGCGCGAGGACGTGCCCGTGGTGTTCTCCGGTCGCGGCTCGGTCCTGCGCCGCCCCTCGAACGTCGAGATGGCGCGAGCGCTCGGCATCCTGGAGATGCTGCCCGCCGACGAGGTGTTCGACGTGGCCGTGGTGGGCGCCGGCCCGGCCGGGCTGGCGGCGGCCGTCTACGCGGCCTCGGAAGGGCTCTCGACTGTCGTGCTCGAGTCGGAGGCGCCGGGCGGCCAGGCCGGCACGAGCTCTAAAATCGAGAATTATCTCGGCTTCCCCACGGGGATCTCGGGCCAGGCGCTCGCCGGGCGCGCCCAGATCCAGGCCCAGAAGTTCGGGGCCCGCATCGGCGTACCCCGCACGGTCCTGGGGCTGGACTGCACCCGCCGGCCCTACAGGCTCGCCCTCGACGACGGCACGAGCGTGCAGGCGCGCACCGTCGTCGTCGCCACCGGCGCGCGCTACCGGCGCCTGGAGGGCGTCGAGGGCTTCGAGCGCTTCGACGGCGGGAACGGCATCCACTACGCCGCGACCGCCATCGAGGCCAGCCTGTGCACCGGCGAGGAGGCGATCGTGGTCGGCGGAGGCAACTCGGCGGGCCAGGCGGCGGTGTTCCTGTCGCGCCACGCCTCGCACGTCCATATCCTCGTGCGCGGGCCCAATCTCGCCGCCT
>DASPJU010000524.1:0-2996 GCA_035628475.1 Salinarimonas sp.
GGTGGCTAAGTCACAGGGCCAGCCTGCCAGCTTCGTTGCGATCCAGGACGTTCGGCGGCTCGTCAACGGATAGGTCGCCGTCCCGCCCTGAATAGTCGGGGCCATCCATCACCACAGCCGGAGGGCTGCCCATGCGATCGATTATCGCCGTGGTCGTGCTCATCCTCGTTTCCGCGTTCGGGGCCAAGGCCCAGCCCGTGGACGTTGCCCTTCTCATCGGACTCGATGTCTCGGGCAGCGTCTCCGAGGAGAATTGGACGCTTCAGCGGGACGGGGTGGCCGATGCCATCGGCTCGCCCGCTTTCGGCGCCGCCATCACGAGCGGCCAGATCGGCCGCATGGCGATAGCCGTCATGCAGTGGGGCTCCGGGGCCCAGGTCGTCGTCGGATGGACGGTGCTCGACAGCAGGGCGGGGGCAAGGGCTTTCGCCGCCCGTGTGCGCGAGATGGCCCGGCTCGAGTCCGGGGCGACGTGCATGGGCAATGCGCTGGTGAAGGCCGGGATAGAGCTGATGGCCTGGGATGACCAGGCCAGCCGCCGCGTGATCGACATCAGCGGGGATGGTGCGGACAACTGCAGCGCATCGGTCAGTGATGCCCGTGCGGCGGTCCTGGCGCAGAACATCACCATCAACGGGCTCCCCATCGTCACCCCTACCGAGCCGCACATTGCGGAGTGGTACGAGGGCAAGCTGATCGGCGGGCCGGGGGCTTTCGTCGTCATCGCCGAGGGCTTCGACAGCTTCGCGAACGCATTTTTGCGCAAGCTCGTTTGGGAGACTGCCGAGGTGCTCCCATGACCCGCTGGCTCATCCTCCCCTTGCTCCTAGTTGCGCTCGACGTACGGGCGCAGCCCGCGGAACCGCCGGTCTGCAACCATCGTCCCGCCATCATCAAGAAGTGGGCAGAAAAGTTCGAGGAGGTTCCTGTCGCCGCCGGACTCAATGACCGGGGCAATGTCATGGAGGTGCTCGCCAGCCCGTCGGGAACGTGGACGCTGCTGGAGACACAGCCCAACGGCCTCTCGTGCTTGGCCGGAACGGGCTACGGCTGGACGTATCGCGAGCCGCCCGCGCCCGCCGTACCGGAACGAGTGCTCTGATGGCTCCCCCTGATATGCAGCGTGACTTCGGCCGCGTCGAGGCTGAAGTCAGCACCCTTAAAAACGACATGGCGGAGCTGAAGGGCGACGTGAAGGCGATCCGCGACACGCTCGCCGAGGCCAAGGGGTCATGGCGGACCCTGCTGGCCATTGCCGGCCTGGCCGGGGCCATCGGCGCGATCCTGGCCAAGCTGCTGCCCTTCATCCCGATCGGCCGCTGATCATGGCGAACCAGCACCAAGAACTAAGCGACGAAGTGCTCCGACGATCGGTCGAGGCGTGGTGGACGGCCCCAGGTCGCTCTCGCGTGCAAGCCGCGCAGGCGCTCGGCATCGCCAGGACAACGCTCGACAACCACCTGGAGCGAGCCAAGGACAAGGGCCTGATCAAGCGCAAGGACGGGCAGTTGCGTCCGTCTTTCAAGACAGGCGCGGCAATTCAGCCGCAACGCACCTTCACCACGCAAGAACTGCCCGACGAAGACGTCCCCGTCGATGAGATCATCGCGCGCCGATCGAAGGAGTTCGCGCGCCGGAACCGGGCCGCAGACGCACGGAAGCTGATCCGAGTCCGCATCTCCGACCCCGGTCCTATCGGCGTCGCCATCTTTGGCGATCTGCACATCGACAGCCCCGGCTGCAACCTTCCCCTGCTGCTGTCGCACATCGATCTGGTGAAGAAAACGCCGGGCCTCTACGCCGGCTGCATCGGTGACTTGCAAGACGGCTGGGTCGGGCGCCTCGCGCGTCTCTGGGCAACGCAGGGCATCACGGCGAAAGAGAGCCTGAAGCTGGTCCGCTACTTCATGGAGGAGTTGGCGGACAAACTGCTGTTCATCGTCGAGGGCAACCACGACTCCTGGACGGTTGGAGTTAACGGCGTCTCGCCGGTCGAGTGGATCGCCGCGCATACGGGGACCCTGACCGGCGCCGATGGCGTGCGTATCGCCATCGATCTGGGTGAGGAAAGCTGGACGGTCAACGCCCGGCACGATTTTCGTGGTCGCAGTCAATATAACCCCGCTCACGGCGGGACCAAGGCCGCGCTGTTCGGTTGGCGCGATGACATTCTGGTTGCCGGGCACACGCATGAGAGCGGCATCCAGATCCTGAAAGACCCGAAGTCCGGGCTCGTCTCTCATGTCCTGCGCGTTGCCTCCTACAAGCACCTGGACGCCTTCGCCAAGCAGGAGGGCTTCCCGGACAACAACAGCTTCGAGTGTCCGGTGATGTTGCTGCGGCCGGGCATGTCGGATCAGCGCTTCCGGTCCCAGGTCATTACCGATCCCTTCCTCGCCGCGCAATGCCTCACGGCGATGCGGAAGGCAGGCAAGCGATGACCGTCATCGCCTATCGCGGCGGGGTCCTCGCCGCTGACAGCCTCATGGTCATGGGCGGGCATGTGAACCACGTCCGCAGCTTGAAGGTGGTTCGCCGTCAGGGACATTTGATCGGCATGCGCGGCGAGGCGTGTCCGACGATGGCCGAGGCGGCGGATTGGATCTTTAAGAAGACCAAGGGCCGGTTCGATTTCCAGCGGGGCTACGTCAAGCCATTCCGGTTCTGGGATACGCGCGAAGAGATGGTTCACGCCTATGCGTTCACCCTGATGCTGGTGACGCCGACGGGCGAGATATTCGAGATAGACCAAGCCGGCGGCGTCGAGCCCATCCCGTGCGGACATCATGCGATCGGCAGCGGTGCGGAGTTTGCGCTCGCGGTGATGGACTACGACCGCAAGGCCGATGCGATTACCGCCGTCCGCGCTGGCATCAGGCGCTCCGCGTTCTGCCGTCCGCCGATCTACTGGTACGGCCTCGACGGCAAGCAAGGCGAGATCAAGGAATGACCGGAGGCCGGGATGCCCCTAAAGCGCCGGGTGGGCAGTAAGACAT
>DASPJU010000525.1:0-2160 GCA_035628475.1 Salinarimonas sp.
CGCGCCGGCCTTGCCCTCTGCCGCGAGCTCGGCATCCCCGGCATCGAGCCCATCGTGAAGCTCTGGAAGCGCCTCGATGCGATTGTCGGCATCGGCGGCCTCAAGGAGTTCATCGGCGCCCTCGCGACCTTCATCGATGCCGAGAACCACGTCGAGAGCGGGCTCGCGGGCATGGTCGAGAACTGCGGCCTCGACATCGATCCGGCCCTCTTCCCCGAGGCGGCCGTCGCCGCGCTCCGGGCCCTCCTCGATGGTCTCCGCCCGGGGCAGGCGCATCGTGAGGCCCTCGTCGGCGCCGAGACCTGGCTCGAGGAGAACGAGGAGCTCCAGGGCGACCCGGTCCGCGACGAGGCCATCGTCGTCGCCAAGGATCTTGGGCTGCCCGTCGACGGGCTGAGCCTCGGCCAGCTCCGGACCCGCCTCAGGACGGTCATCGCCTACAAGGGCGTCCCGCCCCTGCGCTTCGCCCTCGAGGAGCTGCTCGGCGCCGAGCAGCCCGACGCCGCCCGCGTCGGCGAGCTCGCGGCCGCGCTCGGGATCGAGGCGACGGACACGCCCGGCGCGCTCGCGTCCTTCCTGACCGCGATCGGCGGCAAGGTGGCCGCGAAGCCGAGGAAGGTCGAGCCGCGCCTGCCCCGGTGCCGGCGCGAGCCCGCGCTCTTCGACTCGGCCAAGGAGAATCGGCCCCTCATCCTCGACGTCGTGCGCCTCGTGCCAGAGCGGGCCATCGGCCAGGGCGAGCTCGCCCTCGTCGTCGGCCGCCACGAGACGGAGGAGGTGCTCGAGTTCGCCGTGCTCTCGCTCGAGGTCGTCGGCGGGGCGCTCGTCGTCGTCGAGGACGCCTACAAGTGGCACATCGGCGACCTTCTGCTCGAGGAGGACGACGCCCCCATCGTCGACAAGTGGGAGGAGCGCGACGAGGCCTCCAAGGAGCAGCTGCGCGCGGCCTGGCAGAAGTGGGAGGACCTCGGGCGGCGGATCGCGCTCACCGACACGGAGCGCTCCGCCAAGATCACCGAGCTCGGGGAGATCGAGGAGGCCATCCAGACCGCCGACCAGCAGGAGGAGAAGGGGAAGGCCCTCGTCAAGGCGGCGAAGGAACTGCGCGAGGTCAAGATCCGCGAGATGCGCGAGGCCTCCGTCGGCGTCTCGGGCACCGCGCGCTGGAACTGGAGCAGCGAGGACTGATGGCGCCGCAGCCCGCGCAGATCGACCAGCACCTCGGCGGCAGCTACGAGCCGCCCCGGGTCCCCTGCGCGGGCTGCGGCAAGCCCGTCACCGTAGCGCTCACGAGCGGCGAGACGGTCGAGAAGCACAAGCCCCGGCGCTGTCGCTCGTGCCGTCCTCGTAGCGCGCCGCCCATCGAGATGGAGAAGAACTTCTGCCGGCGGGTCGACGAAGTCGCCAAGGAGCTGGGCGTGGTGGGCCACGGGCACCGCGCCCAGCAGAAGAAGGAGTTGATGGTGAAGGCGATGAAGTGCACCGACTGCGGAGCGACCATCCAGCCGCGCGACCCTCACAAGGGCGGCCGCAAGCCGAAGCGCCCGGACCTCTGCGCTCGCTGCCGTGACCTGAACAGGGGGCGGCCGGTCGAGGAGAGGGAGCCGGAGGAGCGGCCCGAGCCCGCGCCGCGGGAGGAAGCTCCGCCGGAGGAGCCCGCGCGGCCGGAGGAAGCCGCCCCGCCCGAGCCCCCTCCGGTGCGCCGTGCCTGTGAGGTCGGCGGGTGCGAGGAGCCGAGCCACCGGGTCGAGCTCGCCGGAGACGATGGCCCCACCGAGGTCGAGCTCTGCACCGAGCACGAGGCCCGGTGGCGCGCGAACTGGTCGTTCAAGGAGCCGGCCGAGGCCGCGCCGCCGGAACCGGAGCCGCCGCTTGCGGCCGAGCCGCGTTGTCAGGCGGACGGATGTAAGGAACGGCGCGACTTCACGGTGAAGCTCTGCCATCCCGCCGGCTGGAGTAGCGGCTGCATCGAAGTCTCGCTCTGCAAGGCGCACCAGCTCGGCATCGGGCGCCCCATCACGGAGCTGATCGAGGAGGCGAGGCAGCCAGCGAAGACGAACGGCACGGCGCTCAAGGTCCGCATCCTCCTCGTCCGCGCCGAGGTCGCGCTGCGCGAGGGCCGCGAGGCCGACGCCGAGGAGCACATCGCCGCAGCCGAGC
>DASPJU010000526.1:0-4019 GCA_035628475.1 Salinarimonas sp.
TCGGGCTCGGCCTCAAGGCCCTGGGCGCCGCCGTGCTGGGCGGGATCGGCTCCCTTCCGGGTGCCCTGCTGGGCGGGCTCGCGATCGGCCTGTTCGAGGTCGCCTGGTCCGCCACCATGCCCATCGCGGGACGGGACGTGGCGGTCTATGCTCTCTTGATCGCCGTCCTGGTCCTGCGGCCGGGCGGCCTCCTGGGGTGGAGCGATGGCAAGCCGCGGCAGGTCTGACGATTTCGCGATCCGGGCGGGCGACGTGGACCGCGCCGCCGAGCGCATCCGCGGCCACGTGCTGCGCACGCCCCTCGTCCCGGCCCCGCGCCTGTCCGAGCTCACGGGCGCCACGGTGCTCGTCAAGCACGAGAACATGCAGGCCACCGGCGCCTTCAAGGAGCGCGGCGCCGCCAACAAGCTCGGCGGCTTGAGCGCCGACGAGCGCCGGCGGGGCGTCGTCGCGATGTCGGCGGGCAACCACGCCCAGGCGGTCGCCTACCACTCCAGGCGGCTGTCCATCCCGGCCACCATCGTGATGCCGCTCACCACGCCGCTGGTGAAGATCGAGAACACCCGCGCGCACGGCGCCCGCGTGGTCCTGCACGGGGAGACCCTGTCGGACGCCGCCGAGGAGGCGCGCCGCCTGGAGGAGGCGGGGGGCCTCGTCCTGGTCCACCCCTACGACGACCCGGCCATCATGGCGGGCCAGGGCACGGTGGCGCTCGAGATGCTCGAGGAGGCGCCCGACCTCGACTGCCTCGTGGTGCCGATCGGCGGCGGCGGGCTCGTCGCCGGCATCGCGGTCGCGGCCAAGGCGCGCCGGCCCGACATCGAGATCGTGGGCGTCGAGGCGGCCCTGTACCCGTCCTTCAGCAACGCGCTGGACGGGGCCGACCGCCCCATCGGCGGCCCGACCCTGGCCGAGGGCATCGCGGTCAAGACGGTGGGGCGCCTCACGCTCCCCATCGTGCGTGACCTCGTCTCGACCATCGTCCTGGTGGACGAGCCCCAGATCGAGCGGGCGGTCCATGCCTATGCGACGCTCCAGCGCAGCCTGGCGGAGGGCGCGGGCGCCGCGGGGCTCGCCGCCATGCTGGCCGAGCCCGAGCGCTTCCGGGGGCGCCGGGTCGGGCTCGTCCTGTGCGGGGGCAACATCGACGCGCGGCTGCTCGCCTCCGTGATGGTGCGCGAGCTCGAGCGCAAGGGCTGCATCGTGTCCCTGCGCATGACCGCCCAGGACCGGCCGGGGCTGCTCGGCCGCGTCGCGACGCGGCTCGGCGAGCTCGGCGCCAACATCCTCGAGGTGTCACACGGGCGCCTCTTCCTCGACGTGCCGGCCAAGGGCGTCACCGTCGACGTCACCATCGAGACCCGCGACGCCGACCACACGGCCGAGATCCTCGCGGCGCTGTCCGCCGATGGCCTCGCCCCGCGCCGGGTCGCGGCCGTCGGGCTCGCGGGCACCGGCGTCTGACGGGCCGCCCTTTGCGCGCGGGGCCGCTGCTCCTATCTGTGGGGGACGCGTCGACCGGAGCCGACGCGCGGAGCCCGCGATGCAAGACCCAACCGGCGCCACCCGCTATCCCGGCTACCAGCCGGCGCCGCCGCCCGATCTCGCGGTCCTCACCGAGGGCGCGCTGGGACGCCGGTTCGTCGCCTATGCCCTCGACCTGATGATCGTGTTCGGCCTCACCCTCGTGGTCGGATTCGCGGTGCTGGTGTTCGGCCTCATCACCTTCGGGCTCGCCTGGGCGCTCTTCGCGATCCTGGTGCCCGGCACCGCCATCCTCTACTCGGCCGTGACGGTGGGCGGGCCCAACCAGGGCACGGTCGGCATGCGGCTGGCGGGCCTGAGGGTGGTGGACGCCACCACGGGCCGGGGCACCGACATGCTCTCGGCGGGCGTCCACGCCCTCCTGTTCTACGTGGCGGCCAGCACCCTCGTCCTGCTCGCCGTCGACCTGCTGATCGGCTTCGCCCGCCGCGACGCCCGGCTCGGCCACGACGTGCTGGCGGGCCTCGTGGCGATCCGCCGGTAGGGCGCGGGTCGCGCTGCGGCCCCGCGCGCTCTTGAGCGGCGCGCCGGCCCTGCTATCGTTTTCACATCGCTCCCCCGGGACATCCCGGACCAGAGGCCGCACGCGTGACGAGCCAACCGCGGGATACACCCCAATTCTATCTCACAGCCCCCTCCCCCTGCCCCTATCTCCCGGGCAAGGAGGAGCGGAAGGTCTTCACCCATCTGGTCGGCAAGCGCGCGGTGGAGCTCAACGAGATCCTCACGCAGGGGGGCTTCCGCCGCTCGCAGACCATCGCCTACCGGCCCGCCTGCGAGACCTGCCGGGCCTGCGTCTCGGTGCGCATCCCCGTGGCCGGCTTCGCGCCGTCGCGGGGCATGCGCCGGGTGCTCAAGGAGAACGCGGACCTGGTGGGCACCGTGGTCCCCAACCGCCCGAGCTCGGACCAATACGCGCTCTTCCGCCGCTATCTCGACGCCCGCCACGGCGACGGCGGCATGGTCGACATGACCGTGCTCGATTATGCCATGATGGTGGAGGACAGCCACGTCGAGACCCGGATCGTCGAGTACCGCCGCCGGGGGCCCGACACCGCCATCAACGGCCGCGGCCGGGGCGACCTCATCGCGGTCTGCCTCGCCGACGTGCTCTCCGACGGTCTGTCGATGGTCTATTCCTTCTACGACCCCGCCCAGCACGACCGGTCGCTCGGCACCTTCATGATCCTCGACCACATCGAGAAGGCGCGCGGCCTGGGGCTGCCCTATCTCTATCTGGGCTACTGGGTCGAGGGCTCCCGCAAGATGGCCTACAAGAGCCGCTTCCTGCCCCAGGAGCGGCTCTTGGGGAATGGCTGGGTGCGGGTGGAGGAGTAGGCTCGCCCCAAAATGGGCCGCTCCCGTCCACGGTCCCGCAACCGAATCTTGAGGCTCAGGCCCTCAATCTCCACCCGGGCCGCGTCGCGTATCAGGCCCTCTCCAAGGACCCAAGGGAACCCCGTCGCCGGTGCCGGCGGCGGGGTTTCTCGCGTCACAGGAGCCGGATCTCGTGCGCCCGGACCACGACCGCGTCCTGCCGGAAGCGCCCCTCGAGGCCGCGCCGGTACTCCGCCCACCAGGCCCCGTCGAGCTCGTCAGCCATCACCTCCAGCACCACCACGTCGTCGCGCGCCACGCCTCCGCCGTCGTCCCAGAACCCCTCGGCGGGCGCCCGCGTGAAGGCCGTGAGCCCGCCGAATCGGTCGGCGAGCTCGCGCCGCACGGCCGCGAAGAGCTCGCCCGGGAAGGAGCGGCCCTCGTTGTCGGCGAGAGGGAGGAGGATTTGGATCAGGTGCATCTATCGCGACCGCCCCACGTCCTCGACCTGGACCGGCACCGTGATCCGCCGGCCGCTCCGGTCGACCAGGATCTGCACCGTCTCGCCGATGGCGACGCCCGAGAGCGCCGCCGTGAGGTCGGCCAGCCGCCGCACCGGCTGGCCGTTGGCCCCCACGATCACGTCGCCGATCTCGCCCGTGCGGGGATCCACGGGGCGCAGGCCCGCCCGGGCCGCCCCCGCCCCCGGCAGGGCGCGCAGCACCACGACGCCCTCGATGCCGAGCCGCGACGCGGTGGCCTCGTTGCCCGCGACGATGCCGATCCCGGGGGTCGGCACCCGGCCCGTGGCGATGATCTGGGGCACCACCCGGTTGACCGCGTCGATGGGGACCGCGAAGCCGATGCCCGCGGACGCCCCCGACGGCGAGTAGATCGCGGTGTTGACGCCGATGACCCGCCCCGCCGAATCGATCAGCGGCCCGCCCGAATTGCCGGGATTGATGGCGGCGTCGGTCTGGATCACGTCCGTGATCTCCCGGCCCTCGCTGGTGGGCAGGCGCCGCTTGAGGGCGCTCACGACGCCCGTGGTGAGGGTCTGGTCGAGGCCGAAGGGGTTGCCGATGGCGAAGACCTTCTGGCCGACCTGGAGGTCGGCGCTGGTGCCGATGAGGATGGGCCGGAGCTTGTCCTTGGGT
>DASPJU010000527.1:0-9018 GCA_035628475.1 Salinarimonas sp.
GCGGCCCAAGTCTAGGGAGGAAACGCCCAAGGAGGGCATACGACATCGCGACGCCATCGCGATATCGCACTGCAAAATTTAAGGTGCACCGCACAAAAGGCAAGGGAAAATCTGCCGCACGTCATGCGCACACGGCATGGCCGGCCGTCCGGAACCCGGCAGCTCCGCAACGATCCGGGAGGCGCGCGCCGGCGGTGGGCGGCGATTGACGAATCGCGCCGGCTCGGGCCCAACCCCCGGCTCACGCGACGGTGACCCGATGCTCATCGACTTCTCCCAATTCGTGAACGAGCTCGCGACGCTCTCGGGCCAGGCGATCCTGCCCTTCTTCCGCACGGCGCTGAGCCCCGACAACAAGGCGGTCGGCGGCTTCGATCCCGTCACCGAGGCCGACCGGGCCGCGGAAGCCGCCATGCGCCAGGTGATCCGGCGCACCCTGCCCACCCACGGCATCGTCGGCGAGGAATTCGGCAACGAGAACGAGGACGCCGAATATGTCTGGGTGCTCGATCCCATCGACGGCACCCGCGCCTTCATCGCGGGGCTGCCCACCTGGGGCACGCTGATCGGCCTCACCCGCGCCGGGCACCCGGCCTACGGCATGATGCACCAGCCCTTCACGGGGGAGCGCTTCTTCGGCGACGGCGGCGGCTCGCTCTATCGCGGCCCGGGCGGCGAGCGCCGGCTGCGCACGCGCCGCTGCGCCTCGCTCGCCGAGGCCACGATCGCGACCACGAGCCCCGGCCTGTTCGACGAGGCCCAGCGCGCCGCCTACGACAGGGTCGAGAGCCGGGCGCGGCTCGCCCGCTACGGCACGGACTGCTACGCCTATTGCATGGTGGCGGCGGGCCAGGTCGACCTGGTGATCGAGGCGGGGCTCAAGCCCTACGACATCGTGGCGCTGATCCCCATCATCGAGGGCGCCGGCGGCGTGGTGACGGCCTGGGACGGCGGCCCGGCGGCGGGCGGCGGCGCGGTCGTGGCGGCGGGCGACCGGCGCCTGCACGGCGCGGCGCTCGAGCTTCTCAACGGCTGACGCGCGGCGCCGTCTTGCGGCCGCGCTGCGCCTGGCCCACAAGGGCGCTCCCCATCAGGAGCATCCCATGACCCAGGACATCCAGCGCTTCGAGCCCGGTCCCCGCATGAGCAACGCGGTCGCCCATGGCGGCCTCGTCTTCACGGCGGGCCAGGTGGCCGAGCGGGCGCGCGGCGCCTCCGTGACGGAGCAGACCCGCGACGTGCTGGCCTTCATCGACGAGGCGCTGGCGGATGCCGGCACCGACAAGACCCGCCTCCTGTCGGCGCAGATCTGGCTCACCGACATCTCCACGTTCGGGGAGATGAACGCCGTGTGGGACGCCTGGGTGGCGCCCGGCTGCGCCCCGGCCCGCGCCACCGTCGAGGCGAAGCTCGCCAATCCCGACTTCAAGGTCGAGATCATGGTGGTGGCGGCGCGCTAGACCCCGTCGCGGAGAACCGGCGTCCGGTCCTTCGCGACAGACGGGAGGTCGAGGACCTCGCGTGCCGCTCAGGCCGTCCCCTCCGGCTCGCTCGAAAAGTTCGCGGTGATCGGCAGGGGGCGGGGCGGCATGGCGTGGGGGTCGAAGGATTCGGCCACCACCGCCTCGACCCGGCAATCGTCGCACATGCGCAGCACCTGGAGGCGCTTCCCGCCCTCGGCGCCGGAGAACATCCAGTGCCGGTCGGCGAGCTGCGCCGTCACCCGGTCGATGGTGCTCTTCACGCCGAAGGGCTTGGCGCAGCGCACGCAATGGAAGGGCTCCTCCTCCTTGACCACGCGCCGCGGCTCGTCCCAGGCCTTGAAGTCGAGCCGGGGCTCGAGGGTGATCACCCGCTCGGGGCAGGTCGCGGCGCACAGGCCGCATTGCACGCATTGCGATTCGGTGAAGCGCAGCTGCGGCCGCTCCGGGTTGTCGGACAGCGCGTTGGTGGGGCAGGCCGAGACGCAGGACAGGCAGAGCGTGCAGCCCTCGACGTCGATGGCGAGGCCGCCGAAGGGCGCGCCGGGCGCCAGCGCCACCGCGTCCACGGGGGCGGGAGCCGCCCGGTGCAGCTCGCGGAAGGCCGTCTCCAGCACGCCGCGCTTGGCGCCGAGCGGCAGGAAGCCGGCGGGCCGGGGCGAGGGCACGCCGGCGGGGGCCCGGTCGAGGGCGGCGCGAAGCGCATCCGGATCGTCGGTCTCGACGAGGCCCACCACGCTGCGCCCATAGCCGAGCTCGGCCAGGATCGTGCCCGACAGCGCCAGCGTGCGCTCCAGGCCCGACAGGTCGTGCTTCGGCTTGGCGCGCGACAGGAGCCGCACGCCCGTGGCGCCGTAGGCGAAGAGCGCCGCGATGGTCTCGGGGCCCACCTGCGTGATTTCGTTGACGGCCACCGGCAGCACCTCGGCGGGCAGGCCGCGGCCGTGGCGGGCGAGCGCGTCGATGAGCGGCTCGCCGTGGACCGAGTCGTGGAAGAGCACCACGGCGCCCTCGCCGCCGGCGCTCCGGTAGGCGCTCATCAGGGCGCGCAGGCGCCGCATCAGGGCGTCGACCGGGGGCA
Organism: Salinarimonas sp.; assembly: GCA_035628475.1. GTDB lineage: Bacteria > Pseudomonadota > Alphaproteobacteria > Rhizobiales > Beijerinckiaceae > Salinarimonas_A. The sequence goes on from DASPJU010000527.1 coordinate 2,563, forward strand.
GGGCATAGGCCGCCGCGCCCGTGGGGCAGGCCGCCGCGCAGGAGCCGCAGCCGGCGCACACGTTCGGGTCGATCGCCACGTGCTCCCCCGCCGGGGCGATGGCGCCCGTGGGGCACAGGTCGAGGCAGCGGGTGCAGCCCGTGATCCGCGAGCGGCTATGGGCGCACAGTCCCGCGTCGAAGGCGACGAAGCGGGGCTTGTCGAAGGTGCCGACCAGGTGCGAGGCCTCGAAGACGAGGCGCTCCAGGGCCGCCGGGTCGCCCGGATCGGCGCGCAGGTAGCCGGGGCGCAGCGCGTGGGCGGGAAAGAGCGGCGCGCCGCCCGAGACGTCGATGACGAGGTCGCAGGTTGAGGCGGCCCCGTCGCGGGCGGGGCCGAAGGCGAGCTTGTCGCGCGAGGAGGGAGCCGGCAGGGCGTAGTCGTCGATGCGCAGCTCGAAGGCGCCCATGTGTCCCCGGGCGGTCCGGATCGTCCCCTGGAGGACGGGGAACTCGGCCCGGCGCGGGGCCGGCACGTCGCGCGGACGCGTGATCAGCACCGTGACGTCGAGATGGTCGGCGAGCCGCCGGCCGATCTCGATCGCGGTCTCGTCGCGGCCATAGACGAGGGCGACGCCCTCGCTCTCCAGGGCGACGAGGGGCACCGCCGGCATGGCCTCGGCGGCGGCGGCGAGCAGCGCCGCCATCTTCGGGCCCGCCCGGCGAGCCTCGTCCGACCAGCCGGCCGCCTCGCGCACGTTGGCGAAGGCGAGGGCGCCGTCGCGGCCCATCTCCTCGGCGAGCTCCGTGAAGAGCGGCGCCTCCTGGGTGCAGCCGATCGTGACCGGACCGCCGGCGGCGAGCGCGTCGCGGACGCGGTCGAGCTCGTGGCGGCACAGGTGGTCGGCGGTGGCGAGACGCCCGCCGCAGCTGCGGGCGAGGGCGTCGCGGTCGAGGGGCATCGTGCCCTCGCAGGAGCAGGCGAAGACGGTCCGGTCGGGGGTCTGCATGAGGCTGTCCTGCCCTTGGAGCGGGCGCTCCCGGTCTTGGCTGCGATGTCGGCGGCGGGCGGGCGGCGTCATGCCCCTCGACCTGCGCCTCCCTCTTTCATACATGAATAGGGAGAAAGAGCGGCGTTTTGAACCGTTCGAAACGAGGAAACCAGCCCATGGCGCCTCCTGCCGCGACATCAGGCCTCGCGCGGGGCCTGGACCTGCCGCCGGCCTTCACGGCCGTGCGCCTGCGCGAGCGCGGCGACGCCTTCGCCCACGCCCTGCGCATCGCGCGCGAGGCGGGCGCCGGCACCCTCGTCCATGTCGGGCGCTTCGACCTCGTGGAGCTCGCGGTCGTGCTGGAGCCCGAGGAGCCCTTGGGCCGGGCGCGCCGGGCGTTCTTCGCGGGCATGGCGGCGGTCGCGGACGCGCTGGCGGCCCACGCGCCCCCGGAAAAACCCCTGGCCTTCGCCTGGCCGGACACGATCCTGTTCGACGGCGCGGTGGTGGGCGGCGGGCGGCTCGGCTGGCCCGCGGATTGCCCCGAGGACGCGGTGCCGGACTGGCTCGTCTTCGGCGTCATGCTGGTGGCGGCCCGGGTCGGCATCGGCGAGCCGGGCTTCCACGCGGGCACGACGTCCCTGGAGGAGGAGGGCTTCGGCTCGGTCGAGGACGTCGTGGCGAGCTTCGCGCGCCACCTCATGGTCCATGTGGACGCCTGGGGCGAGCGCGGCTTCGATCCGGTGGCCCAGGCCTATCTCGAGCGCCTGCCGCGCGAGAAGGCGGGCGACCGGCGCGCCGTCGACGTCGACGGCGCCCTGCTGGTCCGCCACCACGGCGAGCGCGGCCCGCCCCGCCGCCTGCCCCTCGCGCTCGCCGGCGCCCCGGGCTGGCTCGATCCCAAGACGGGTGGGGTACGGCTGTGAGAGCGACGTGCGCGCCATGACCCTGCGCCTGCCCCGCACCATCCGGCTCGATCCGTCCGACACCCTCGTCTTCCCCCGCGCGGCGGAGCCGGGGGAGTGGGCCGTGACGGGATCGTTCCTGTTCCTCGACGTCGACCCCGCGGGGCTCGAGGGCCGGGAGCGGGCGGCGTTCCGGGCGGGGTTCGCGGGCGTGGCCTCGCTCGGCTTCTCGACCCTGGTGGTGGTGAGCGAGGCGAGCCCGGGGGAGCGCGACGAGGCGGTCGAGACCTTGGCGGCCGCGATCCACGAGCGGCTCGGCGCCCCCGACCGCGAGACCGCCCGGGTCGCGGCGCGCGAGGAGATCGATTTTTCGGCGTCGCTGTGCGACCACCCGCCGGGCACGCTGATCGCGCTCCACCGCGCGATCGAGAACGGGGAGGTGCGCGAGCGCTTCCGCACGCTCGCCGCCCGCGACGCCGCGGCCCCGGGAGCCGACCGGCTGCATGCCCGGACCCGCCCCTTCCTGGTGGTGGAGAGCGACGAGGAGGAGCCCGGGGAAACGGTCGACCTCCTGGGGCTCATGGGGCCGAAACCCTGATGGAGACGGGACGCTGATGCGCGAGTTCTGGGTTTCGAGCGGCCATCACCTGACCCGCCGCGGGGAGGGCGGGGGCCTCCTGGTCACGGACGAGCTGCTGCTCGCCTATCTGGCGCGGCCCGAGCTCGTGCCGCCCGACGAGGCGTGCGAGGCCGAGCGGGCGCTCCACGCGGCGCTGCTCGCCGATCCCCGCCGGCCCGTGGGGCCCGCCGAGATCGCGGCTCTGTGCGACCCCGACGCCCGGGAGAACTGGGAGCTGATGATCGCCTTCCGGGACCGGCTCGCGAGCGCGCCCACCGTGGAGGCCGCCTATCTCGACCTCGCCCGGCGCGGGGCCGGGCCGATCCCGCCGATCTTCCTCAACCAGCTCGTCCATCTCATCTTGCGCAACGCCCTGGACGGGGTCGAGGACCCCTATGCGCTACGCGCCGCCGAGCTGTTCTTCCGCCCGCAGCGGGCCTCGATCCACGAGGGCGCGCTCCTGCTTGCCGACGCCGAGATCGTCGAGGCGCACGAATCCGAGCGCCCCGCCTCCCCCCTCGTCGCCATGCTGGGGCGGGGCGTCGAGGCCAGCCTAGACGTGCTCGACGACGGCAATGCCTGGACCTATTGGAGCCGCTCGGATGCCCACACCATGGCGCTGAACCTGGGCACCAACCCCAAGTCCCGGGCGGGCTTGGCCCGGGCGATCGAGCGCTTCGTCGCCCATCTCCTGCACGAGAGCGTGAGCGTGGAGCCCATCGCCGAGATGCGGGATCCCGACTGGCGCTGGTTCACGGGCCTCGACGCGGAGGCCACGCGTCTCGGCAACGCGCTCTGGCGCGGCGAGCCCTTGAGCGAGGCGCAGGCCGGGCGCATCGTCGCGCTGTTCCGCCTCGTCTTCGCGGATCCCGCCCGCGTCGACCCGCGGGTGGGGACGCGGCCCGTCTATCTCATCCTCGGCATGGGCGAGGACCGGATGGTGCGCATGAAGCCGCAGAACCTCGTCACCGGCCTGCCGCTGGCGGCCGGCCCGCCGGCATCGTGAGGAGGGGGGCGTGCCCGAGGAACGGTTCGTCGTCGGCGTCGTCGCGGTGAGGCGCAAGCTCAAGAGCGTCTGGGCGTCGCACGCCTGGGCGCCGCAGACGGTCCTGCCGGCGGTGCCGGCCGCCGCGCCCTGGACGCGGCTCGCCCGAGAGGGCGAGGACGAGACCTGGTATGTGGGATCCGCCGAGGTGGTGCTGCATTCCGGCGAGACGGGGCACTACCGCGACAACCTCGCCTCGGGGCGCCCGAGCCTGTGGGTGGCGCTGCGCCCTACCGCGGGCGAGGAGCAGGAGGTGGCGGTGGTGACGGCCGACCCTTACGAGGGCGAGGCGCTCGCCGAGAGCACCGAGCTCGTGGTCGAGCCCGTGCCGATGCCCGCCGAGATCGAGGCCAGGCTCGCGGCCTTCTTCGCGGCCCACCACGTGGAGCGCGCGTTCTTCAAGCGCAAGCGCGACCGGGCGGGCGGCGGCCGCGGACCCCGGCCCGGCGAGACGGAGGAGGGGTCATGAGCCGCGATGGAGACGGATTCCTCTCGCGCTGGTCGCGGCGGAAGGCCGAGGCCGCCCGCGCGCCGGACGCGCCCCTTGCGCCCGAGCCGTCCGCGGCCGCCGACCCCGCCCCGGCGGAGCCCGCCGCGGGGGCCGCCCCGGACCCGGACGCCATCACGCCGGAAGAGATCGCGGCGCTGCCGCCGATGGAGAGCATCGGCCCCGACACCGACATCGCGGGCTTCCTGCGCAAGGGGGTGCCCGCGGCCCTGCGCAAGGCGGCCCTGCGCCGGGTCTGGGCCGCCGACCCCGCGATCCGCGACTATGTCAACGAGGCCCGCGAATATGCCTATGACTGGAACGTCCCGGGCGGCGTGCCGGGATCGGGCGCTCTCGATCCCGAGGAGGCGAAGGCCTTGCTGGCCCGGTTCTTGGGCGGGGGGCCGGCTCAGGCGCGACCCGGTGTCACGCCCGAGCCGGAGCGGGTCGCGCAGGCCCCCGGGAGCCCGCCGGGAGCCGAGCCGGCGCCGCGGACCGAAATAGCCGAGACCCGGCAGGAGGTTGAAGAGCCCGAAGCCGGGCCCGCGCCGCCTCCCGCGACCGCGCCGGACCCCCGACCAAAGTCGGTGGACGCCGAGGCCCCGCCGCGCCCGCGCCGGCACGGCGGCGCCACGCCTCTTTGAAACGGTTCAAGTTTGCCGTTGCGCGCCGTTTGTCCCGCCGTCTAGAATGCCTTCAAACAAGCAGACGGCGCCGCGCTCGAAGGCGTCCTTGGTCGAGGAAACGGATGAGAGAGGGCCAGCGGGATCCGCAGATCCGCACGGCTGCCGCAGGCGTTCCGCCGGGAACGTCCCTGGCCGCGTTCGCCCCCGCCCTCGACGATGCCATGAGCCACGCTTTCCCCATCGAGGACGTCGACCGGCAGCGCGCCGCGGAATACGACCTGCTCGCGGTCCTGCTCGGCCGGGCGCCCGGCCGGGAGACCCTCGCGGCGCTGGCCGACCTGCAGGGCGACGCCTCGCCCCTCGGCATGGCGCATATCGCCCTCGCGCAGGCGGCCGCCGAGGCCGACCCGGCGGCTCTGCAGCAGGAATATTTCGACCTCTTCATCGGGGTCGGCCGCGGCGAGCTGCTCCCTTACGCCTCCTATTATCTCGCGGGCTTCCTCTACGAGCGGCCCCTGGCCCGGGTGCGCGAGGACCTGGCGCGCCTCGGGATCGAGCGCGTGGAGCGCCTCTCCGAGCCCGAGGACCACCTCGCCATCCTGTGCGAGACCATGGCGGGCCTGGCGGACGGCCGCTTCGAGGCGGAGGCGGGCGCCGACAAGGCGTTCCACGAGCGCCACCTGAAACCCTGGGCCGCGCGGTTCTTCGCGGATCTCGCGATCTCGCCCTCCGCCCGCTTTTACCGGCGGGTGGCGGAGGTGGGAGCCCTGTTCATGGAGATCGAGGCCCAGGCCTTCGCGATGGACGCGGACGGCTGAGGCCCGAGAAACCCTGCGGCGGCCCAGCCGTCGCCGGATCGAGGACGGACCCGAGGCGCCCCGGTGCCCGGGCCATGGAGGAGCGGATGACGCGCAAGACCGACGACAAGGGCATGGACCGGCGGGGCTTCTTCCGCGCGGTCGGCGGTGGCGCCAGCGTCGCGGCGGTCGCCGCGGCCTCGCCGCTGGCGGCGCCCGAGGCGGCGGCGCAGGCCTCGACCGACGAGCGCCGGGCCCGCTACCGCGAGACCGACCACGTCAAGGCCTTCTACCGCACCAACGGCTACGAGACGCTGAAGAAGTGAGGGCTGAGCCATGCTGACCAAGCGCAGGAGCGGCGACGCGAGCCGCAGCAGACCCGCCGTCGTGGCCGCCGGCCTCGCCTCGGGCGTCATCGACCGCCGCACCTTCCTGCGTCGCTCCGGCCTCGCGGTCGGCGGCCTCGCGGCCGTGGGCTCGCTCGGCAGCGTCCGCAAGGCCGCGGCCGCGGGTCCCGGCGGAGAGGTGCTGACCCCCGCCATGGGCCGCGAGATCAAGAAGAACATCTGCACCCACTGCTCCGTGGGCTGCACGGTGACGGCGGAGGTGGTGAACGGCGTCTGGGTCGGCCAGGAGCCGTCCTGGGACAGCCCCATCAACCGCGGCACCCACTGCGCCAAGGGCGCGGCGATCCGCGAGCTCGTTCACGGCGACCGCCGCCTGAAATATCCCATCAAGCTCGTCAACGGACGCTGGGAGCGCATTTCCTGGGAGCAGGCCTACGACGAGATCTCGAAGAAGATGCTCGAGATCCGCGAGCGGGCCGGCGCCGACTCGGTCTATTGGCTGGGCTCGGCCAAGTTCACCAACGAGGCCGCCTACATCTTCCGCAAGCTCGGCGCCTTCTGGGGCACGAACTCCGTCGACCACCAGGCCCGCATCTGCCATTCCACCACGGTGGCGGGCGTGGCCAACACCTGGGGCTACGGCGCCCAGACCAACTCCTA
>DASPJU010000528.1:0-2694 GCA_035628475.1 Salinarimonas sp.
GGAAGGCGGAGTAGCGCACCGCGAAATAGCGCGCTCGGAAGGTGTCGCCGTCCTCCTCCATGCCCCGCATCAGGAGGACCTCGCCGTCGAAGAGGCGCGGCTGCTCGGCCACGCGGCGCGCCCAATGATCGGCGACGAGGCCCGCGTTCTCGCGCGCCCAGGGCCAGTCCCAGGCCTCGAGCACCGTGTCGAGCCGGCGGACCTGCAGGATGCGGGGCTCGGTCACAGGCGAAGGCGCCCCTCGGACACGATGACCGCGCCGCCCCCGATCTCGGCCGAGACCAGGGCGCCCTCGCGGATGACGAGCTGGAGGGCGATGTCGCTCGGGCGGCCCATCTCGTAGCCCTGGCGCACGAGCACGTCGTGCTCGCCCGAGCCCAGGGGCTCGAACCCCATCAGCGCCCCCGCGAAGGCGGCCGCCGCCGAGCCCGTGGCGGGATCCTCCTTGAGATCGGGGGCGGGGAAGAACATGCGGGCGCGAAAGCCCCGGCCCTCGCGGGCATAGACATAGACGGAGGGGTGGCTCGAATCGCCGAACGCGGCCTCGAAGCTCTCGGGCGACACCCGGGCGCGGGCGAGGGCATCCAGGGAGGCCACCGGCACCAGGTCGTAGGGCACGCCCGCCGAATGCCTGGAGGGGAGGTGGCGGTCGAAGCCGATCTCGGTCAGGTCGAGGCCGAGCGCCCAGGCCGCCCGCGCGGCGTCGATCCCCTCGCCGCAGGCCTCCGGCAGGCGCGGCAGGCGAAACCGCGCCCGCCCGCGTCCCTCGCCCGTCCGCTCGGCGACGCAGGGCACGAGGCCCACCCCCTCCTCCAGGCCGAAGGCGACGGCGTCCGAGCCGTCCGGCTGGTCCATGAGCCCCAGCAGCACCGCCGTGCCGACCGTCGGATGGCCCGCGAAGGGCAGCTCGCGGGAGGGGGTGAAGATGCGCAGCCGCGCCCGGTGGCGCGGGTCCTGGGGCGGCAGGACGAACACGGTCTCGGAGAGGTTGAACTCCCGGGCGATCGCCTGCATCCGCTCGCCCTCGATCCCCTCGGAATCGAGGACGACCGCCAGCGGATTGCCTGCAAGCGCACGGTCGGTGAACACGTCCAGGGTGACGAAGCGGCGGGTCATGGGGCGAATCCTGCATCGGCTCGCCCCATGGCTAGCCGGATCGGCGCGCGCGGGCCAGGGGGTGGCGGGCGCCGCGCGCCGGCGTCCCGGCCCTTGCCCGATTCGCCGCGCCCCTGTACAAGTCGGGCGATCTTGTCGCGGGCCCGTCGTCCCGCGTCGCCGAACGAGGGATGAGCGGTGGTGCGCGCCGTCTCCACGAGCAGCGCCTTCGCGGGACCGGCCCCGGCCGACGCCCCCGCGCGCGCCGCCCGTCTCGGCCTGCTTCTTCTTAGCCGCCCCTGAGGGCCGGCTGGGCGCGCGCCTGGGCTCTCAGGGGATCGAGACCTCTCCCCGCTCTCGGCGCGTCGACCCCGGCGCGCGGCCGATCCCAAGGACGCCCTCCATGACCCACCCCGTCTCCGACGCCGACCGCGTCATCATCTTCGACACCACCCTGCGCGACGGCGAGCAGTGCCCCGGCGCCACCATGACCCTGGAGGAGAAGCTCCAGGTGGCCGAGCTCCTCGACGCCATGGGCGTCGACGTGATCGAGGCGGGCTTCCCCATCGCCTCCAACGGCGACTTCGAGGCGGTCGCCGAGATCGCCCGGGTGGTCAAGCGCGCCACCGTGGCGGGCCTCGCCCGGGCCGGCGCCAAGGACATCGAGCGCGCCGCGGAAGCGGTGCGCGGCGCCGCGCGCCCGCGCATCCACACCTTCCTGTCCACCTCGCCCGTGCACATGAAGTACAAGCTCCAGAAGGAGCCCGACGCGGTGCTGGAGATGGTGATCGCCTCCTTGACCCGCGCCCGCAACCTCGTCGACGACGTGGAATGGTCCGCCGAGGACGGCACCCGCACGGAGCACGACTTCCTGTGCCGCTGCGTCGAGGCCGCGATCCGGGCCGGCGCCACCACGATCAACATCCCCGACACGGTGGGCTACACCACGCCGGACGAGTACCGCGCCCTGTTCCGGATGGTGCGCGAGCGGGTGCCCAACGCCAACCAAGCGGTGTTCTCGGTCCATTGCCACAACGACCTCGGCATGGCGGTGGCGAACTCGCTGGCCGGGGTGCAGGGCGGGGCGCGCCAGATCGAGTGCACGATCAACGGCATCGGCGAGCGGGCCGGCAACGCGGCGCTGGAGGAGATCGTCATGGCGATCAAGACCCGCGGCGACGTCTTTCCCTACGAGACCGGCATCGAGACCGCCCAGCTCACCCGGGTCTCCAAGCTCGTCTCCACGGTCACCTCGTTCCCCGTGCAGTTCAACAAGGCGATCGTCGGCCGCAACGCCTTCGCGCACGAGAGCGGCATCCATCAGGACGGGATGCTCAAGCACACCCAAACCTATGAGATCATGACGCCCGAGAGCGTCGGGGTGTCGAAGACGTCGCTGGTCATGGGCAAGCATTCGGGCCGCAACGCCTTCCGCTCCAAGCTCGAGGAGATGGGCCACCGTCTGTCCGAGAACGCCTTCGAGGACGCATTCAATCGCTTCAAGGACCTCGCCGACCGCAAGAAGCACGTCTACGACGAGGACCTCGAGGCGATCGTCGGCCGCAACGCCTTCGCGCACGAGAGCGGCATCCATCAGGA
>DASPJU010000529.1:0-3836 GCA_035628475.1 Salinarimonas sp.
CTACGTGGTGCTGGTCCAGGCGACGCGGGGCGTGAAGCCCAGCGAGATCCTGGGCGCCGCCAAGACCGGGGCGCTCTGACGGACGCCCGTCAGATCACCACGACCTTGTCGGGCAGCTCGTCCACGTCGTCGGGCCGGGGCGGCGCGAGGTTCGCCAGCACGCGGCCGATCTCGGCCACCGCCTCCACGAGGCCCTCGCCCGCGCGCCCGGCCGCGACGGCGGCTTGCAGGGTGCCGCGCACGCCCTCGAAGCCGCCCGCCTCCAGCCGGTCGGTGAGGCCCGCATCCGTCACGATCTCCACGTGTCCCTCGGCCTGCGCGACGAAGACGAGCACGCCAAGCCGGTCGCGGGTGCGGGTGAAGCCGCGGCTCAGGAACTCGCGCAGGGCCGCGTCCCGGACCCGCCGGCGCTTGACGGGGCCCGGCACGAGGGCGAGACGCCGGCCCGGCCAGGCGAGCAGCGGGATCGCGAGGAGCGCCGCGACGAGCTGCACGGCGTAGATCGTGCGGGCCGCGAGATCCGTGAAGGCGACGAGGGGCCAGGGCACCAGGAGGGCGAGCGCCCCGCCCCACAGGAGCGGCACCGCGTGGTAGCCCCCCGCCTGGCCCGCCCAGACCACCGCGATCTCGGCCGCCGTGTCGCGCTCGGCGTCGCGGACGGCCTCGGCGACCCGCTCGCGGTCGGCCGCGCTCAGCATGCGCCCGCCCTCCGCCGCCGCGTCACCGGCCCTGCTCGACCATGATGAGGCCGTCGAGGGAGAAGCCGGCGCTGAGCGCCCGGGCCTTGAGCTGGTCGACGACGAAGGAATCGAGGACCGGCTGGCGGGCCAGGATCCAGAGCGCCGACCGGTCGGTGGCGCCGATCAGCAGGTGGCTCCCGTCCGGCGCCACCTGGAGCACGTCGTAGGTGTGCTTGCCCCCCGCGGCGCCGTAGTCGATCTCCATGGCGGGGCGGCCGGCGCTCTCGAGGAGGCGGGCCGTCGCCTTGCTCTCCCGGGTCTGGCCGCTCGCCTTGTCGACGCCCCGGTTGACGATCGCGATGGTGCCGTCGGGCTGGCGGGCGCGGGTCGAGGTGACCCGGATCAGGCCGCGCTCGAAGGGGTGGTCGAGGCGGGCGATCTCGTGCCAGGTGCCCAGGATGCGCTCGACGTCGAAGTCGAGCGTCTGCGGCGCCATCACCTCGGTTCCGGGCGTCGTCTGGGCCGCGGCCCCGCCGGCGGCGAGCGCCAGCGGCAGGCCCAAGGCGAGGGCGACGGGGCGCAGGCGGGCTCGGACGGACATGGCTTTTCCCCTGATATGCCCCCTCGAAACGACCCGCCGCGGCCCCGGTTCCCCTCAGCCCTCCCGGACAAGCCCCGCGGCGAGCGCGTTCATGCGGGTGGCGAGCTCCACGTCGCGGCGGGTGAGCCCGTCGGCGTCGTGGGTCGAGAGGGTCACGTCGACCGTGCGGTAGACGTTGGACCATTCGGGGTGGTGGTTCATGGCCTCGGCCACGAGGGCCACCTTCGCCATGAAGCCGAAGGCCTGGACGAAGTCGTCGAACACGAAGCGCCTGGCGATGGCGTCGCGCCCCTCGGTCATGGTCCATCCGTCCAGCGCGGGAAGCATCTCCGCGCGCTCGATCTCGCTCAATCGCTGCATGCCGGTCTCCTTGACGGCCCTGGAAGATGGGGCGCGCCGGCGCGCCGTCATCCCCCGGATCGGAACCCCCTCTCCCGGCGACGGGTTTCCCGACCACGAGGCCGGCGCCGCCGGCGCCCGGGAGGGATCCCATGAAGACCGACCGCGACATGCCGCCGACCCACACGATCAAGCCGATCGACCCGCCGCCGGACTCGGAGGCGCCCACCGCCGCCATGCTCAAGGCCGACATCGATTCCGGGCGCACCGGCGACAAGACGGAGGTGTTCGACCCCGGCATGGCGATGCTGGGTACCTGCGAGGAGGCCGGCGGCCACCCGCTCACGCCCGAGCAGCTGGCGCTCGCCCGCAAGGAGGAGTCGAAGATCCGCTGGTCGCTCGGTGCGTCAAAACGCAGCTACGCGCATCATCACACGAACGCCGCCCTCTACGGCTTCGTCGGGCTCATCGCCCTCGTGGCGCTGATCGTGGTGGGCGTGTTCCTGATCGATTGGGCCTGAGGCCCGGAACAAGCCTCCCGCGCCGGGGTTTTCCGGCATGATCAGGCCGGTCGCCGCCCCGACCGCCCCTACCCAACGCCTCGGAGCGAGCGATGATGAGCGACCGCGACCGGCCGGCTCGGGAGGCGTCCCCGCCCCCGGCCGTGTCCTCCCCCGGCGGGACGACGCGGTCCAGGCCGCATCTCCGCCTCGCCTATTGCCGCGACCGCGACGGGGCGCCGGGCCCGGCTCCGGCCGTCGCCCCGGCGGATGCCCGCGGGCAGCTGACGGCCTACGCGGCCCTCCTGGCGGCGGTCACGATCGTCGCGGCGTTCCTCATCGGGGCCTGAGCCGGGGCGCGGCGCCGCAGCCCCTGGCGCGGCGGCTCGAAGCGCCTAGCTTTGAGGGGCACCGGAGACCCATCAGCCCCATGGCCCCAGACGACCGAGACGCCGATATCGACCGGGAAGCCAACCGCTTCTCCGCCCGCGCCGCGCGCTATGCCCGCGTGGGCGCCAACATGGGCGGCGTCGCGGCGCGCATGGCCGGCACGCGCCTGTTCGGCGGCGACGGATCGAGCGCCGGCAACGCGGCGGCGCTCGCCCAGGCCCTGGGGGGGCTGAAGGGGCCGATCATGAAGGTGGCGCAGCTGCTCGCCACCATCCCCGACGTCGTGCCGCCCGAATATGCCGCCGAGCTGCAGAAGCTCCAGAGCGAGGCTCCGCCCATGGGGGCGGCCTTCGTGCGCCGGCGCATGCAGGCCGAGCTCGGGCCGGGTTGGCAGACCCGCTTCGGCTCCTTCGACCTCCAGCCCGCCGCCGCCGCCTCGCTTGGCCAGGTGCATCGCGCCGCCACCGCCGAGGGCCGCGCGTTGGCCTGCAAGCTCCAGTACCCCGACATGCAGTCGGCCGTGGAGGCGGACCTGCGCCAGCTCGAGATCGCGTTCGCCCTGCACCGGCGCCTGGATCCCGCCATCGACACCCGCGAGATCGCCGCCGAGATCGGCGAGCGGGTGCGCGAGGAGCTCGATTACGGCCGCGAGGCCCGCCACGTGGCGCTCTATGACGGCCTGCTCGACGGGGTCGAGGAGGTGCGGGTGCCGGAGGTCTTTCCCGAGCTCTCGACGAAGCGCCTGCTCACGCTGGGCTGGCTCGAGGGCCGGAAGATCCTGGAGTTCAAGGAGGAGCCGCTCGAGATCCGCAACCGCCTCGCGGTGGCGATGTTCAAGGCCTGGTGGCACCCCTTCGCGGAGGCCGGCGTCATCCACGGCGACCCGCATCTGGGCAATTACACGGTCTTCTCCGAGGACGGCGAGGCGCGGGGCATCAACCTCCTCGACTATGGCTGCATCCGCATCTTCCACCCGCGCTTCGTCGGCGGGGTGGCGGACCTCTATCACGGGCTTCTGCGCGACGACCGCGACCGGATCGTGCACGCCTACGAGACCTGGGGCTTCAAGCGGCTCAACACGGAGCTCATCGAGATCCTCAACATCTGGGCCCGCTTCATCTACGGCCCGCTCCTCGACGACCGGACCCGCTCCATCGCGGACGGGGTCGCCCCCGCCGAGTACGGCCGCCGCCAGGCCTTCCAGGTCCACAAGGCGCTCAAGGAGAAGGGCCCCGTGACCGTACCCCGCGAGTTCGTCTTCATGGACCGCGCCGCCATCGGCCTAGGAGGCGTGTTCCTCCACCTCCAGGCGGAGCTGAACTACCA
>DASPJU010000530.1:0-3864 GCA_035628475.1 Salinarimonas sp.
GACCATGTCGCCGGGCCGCTTGCGCTCGATCTTGCCTTCGATGCGCTTGAGCCGGCGCTGCGTGCCCGCCGCCATGCCCTGGAGCCAGTCGGGCACCCGCGAGAGGGTGCCCGGGTCCATCCAGTAGTCCCATTCGGCGGCCGCGATCACGTAGGTTGCGTTCGGGAAGCGCTCGTCGTCCATGTCGTCGATCAGGCCCCAGAGATGATCGGCATGGGCATGGGTCAGGACGACCTTGGTGATGCTCTCCGGGGCGATGCCCGCGGCGGCGAGGTTGTCGGGCAGCCGGCCCGCCGTTTCCTGGAAGCCGGGGCCCGCTCCCGCGTCGATCAGGATGAGCTCGCCTCCCGTGCGCACCAGGGTCGGGTTCGTCGGGGTCGGACGGCCCTCCGCGGGGAACCCGTGCGCGGTCATGACCCCGGCGAGCTCGTCGCGCGGCGCGTCCGGCACGCTGAAGGACAGGGGCACGACGAGCTCGCCGTCGCTCACCACCGTCAGCTCGATCGCGCCGACGCGGATCGAGGGGCCTTTAGCCATCGCGGCGCGCGGCAGGAGCGGCGCCGCGGCGAGCGCCGCCCCGCCCGCGAGAACCGCGCGGCGGGTCGCCTCGCCGCGCGTCGTGAACGGGGCGCGGCTCACGCGAACACGTCCGTGACGAAGCCCGCGTACCAGCCCATGTTCTCCTCCTGGGTCTGCCGGCGCAGGTCGGCGCTCTCGCCCGTCTTGGAGACGAAGGTCTCGGTCGCGGCAATCTTGCCGTCCTTCGCCTCGTAGCGTCCGCCCACCTTCACGGTGTCGTCGGTCTGGATCAGGCTCCAGCAGGTGTTGGAATAGCGGGCCGGGAAGGTGCGCGCGTCCGTGAGCTCGCCGCGGATCATCATGGCCGCGACCTTCGCCTGGCTGTTCGCCGAGAAGGCGGATTTGGGCATGTCGCCCGCGATGGTGGCGTCGCCCACGAGATAGACGTTGGGGTCCATCGCCGACTTCATGCTCGCCGGGTCGATCGGGCAATAGCCCGTCTGGTTGGCGAGCCCCGCCTCGCGCGCGATCCGGCCCGCCATCTGGGCCGGGATCACGTTGACGAGCGCCGCCTTGTAGGTCTCGAGATCGGTCGTGACCGTCATGGCGGAGGGGTCCACCCCCTTGATGCCGCCGTGCATCTTCGGGTCCTGCCACTCGACCATGCCGGGATAGTGCTTCTCCCAGCCCTCCTGGAACAGGGCCTGCTTGGAGAAGGTCTCCTTGGGGTCGAGGACGACGATCCGCGAGGACTTGTGGCCCTTGGCCTTGAGCACGTGCGCCATCATCGAGACGCGCTCGTAGGGGCCGGGCGGGCAGCGATAGGGATTGGGCGGCGCGATCATGACCACGAGGCTGCCGTCCTCCAGCGCGTCGAGGCGCTGCTTGAGGGCTTGCGTCTGCGGCCCGGCGCGCCAGGCATGCGGCATCCGCTCGGCCGCCGCCTCCGAATAGCCCGGCACGGATTCGTAGCGCAGGTCGATGCCCGGCGCGAGGACGAGCCGGTCATAGGGCAGCTCGTTGCCGTCAGCGAGGCGCACCACGCGCTTCTCCCGATCGACCGCCGTGGCGCTCGTGTGGGCGAGCCGGACGCCATAGGCCTCGGCGAGCTTCTCGTAGGTGTGGGTGATCGAGGCGAAGTCGCGGAAGCCGCCGAGATAGAGGTTGGAATGGAAGCACGTCGTGAAGGAGCGGTTCGGCTCGACCAGGGTCACGTCGACGGCGCCGCGGCTGTCGCGGGCGACGTACTTGGCGACCGTGGCGCCGCCCGGGCCGCCGCCCACGACGACGAGGCGGGGCTTGGCCTGGGCGATGGCGGGACGGGAGAGGCCGGCCGCCAAAGCGGTGGCTCCGGTCAGCGTGAGCAGGCGTCGGCGATCGATCATGAGCATGGCGTACCTCCCGGTGGACGGCCTTCGGTCGCGGGCTCCGCGTCTCGAGCGCGGCTTCGTCCCCCGACGGCCAAGTTTAGGTCAGGTCAACTCTCCGTCTTCTCGACTGATCGGCGGATCCCCTCCGTCGTGATGGCACCGCGTCCGAACGGACCGCCCGTCCGGCGCGCCCCTCCTCCGCCACGGCGACGGGATCGCGATCTCCCTCCCGCTCGACGGCCTGACTCGCTTCGGCGTCGCGCCCCGGCCGCGGGGCGCGACGCCGATTGTCCGCCGAGCGCGGCCGGTTTTCAACGGCCTTCGCGGAGCCTCACCGCAGGTTTGGCTGCAGGGTCAGGCTGCCGAAATAGGCAGCGAGCGCCGCCAGCTCCTCGTCCGAGAGGCGCGCCGCGATCGTCTGCATCACGGCGTTGGGGCGCTTGCGGTGGCGGTACTCGTTCATCACCTCCACGAAGGTCTCGTCGGGCCAGCCGACGATCGGCGGGATGCCGTCGAAGCGGCCCGTGAGCTGGTGGCAGCTCGCGCATTCCGAGGCCAGGTACTCGCCCAACGCCTTGTCGCCGGCAGGCGCCGCGGCGGCGGACGAGAGGACAAGCGCGGCGCCCAGGAGCGCCTGCGGCAGGATGGCGGCCCTCATTCGACCTTGGGTCCCTTGCCGGCCTCGGGCGTGACGTCGAGGGCCCGCGCGCGCCCGACGATGCGGGCCTCCCCGGGCAGGCAGTTCGTCATGCACGGATCGCGGGTCCAGAACGCCTTCTCCGCGGTCTCGCGGTCGTCGTCGACGAAATTCGGCTGGTTCGGCAGCTTGATCGACGCGAAGTTCTCCCGGTTCAGCTCGAACGTGTCGTCCGTGACGATGTCGTTGAGGAAGAGCACGTAGGCCGTGAGGGCGTAGGTCTCGTCCGCCGACAGCGACTGCGCGTTGCCGTAGGGCATGGCCCGGCGGATATAGTCGAAGACCGTCGAGGCATAGGGCCAGTAGGACCCCACCGACCGGATCGGGTCGTGGGTCGCCAGCGTCCCCGCCCCGCCCGACAGGATGGGCCAGCGCCCGGCGCTCTCGCCGAACTCGCCGTGGCACGAGGCACATTGCGCGAGGTAGAGCTCCTCGCCCTGCTTGACGGTGCCCCGGCCGGGGGGAAGCCCCTGCCCGTCCGGCCGGATCGAGATCGCCCAGCCGGCGATCTCCTCCGCCGTCGCCTCCCGGCCGATGCCGAGCCGCCGGGGCTCCGCGCCCCCGCCTGCCGCGACGCCGTGCCCCCGCGGCTGCGCGCCGGACTGGGCGAGCCCGACGCCGGCGGTGGCCAGGGCGGCCACGACGGCGAGGGGAAGCGCCTCACGCCACCTCGACATTCTCCACCTCCCCGTTCTTGAGCACGTGCCAGGTCTGGATGCCGTTGTTGTGGTAGATCGAGTTCACGCCGCGGATCTTGCGCAGCTCCGCCTTGGAGGGCTGGACGTAGCCGGTTTCGTCCATGGCGCGGGACTGGAGGAGCAGCTCGCGCCCGTCCCAGTCGAACTCGAAGTAGAACGAGGTGAGCGCCTTGTCCCAGACGGGTCCGTCGAGGCGCGCGGGGCGCCAGTTGCGCCCGCCGTCGAGGGACACGTCGACCCGCGCGACCTTGCCCCGTCCGGACCAGGCCAGCCCCGTGAGCACCGTGAGGCCGCTCGCGTGCCGGAGGGGCGCCTGCGGGCTCGGGTTGGTGATCACGGACTTCGCGTCCATCACGTAGGTGAAGCGGCGCGCCGTCCCGTTCTCGAGGAGGTCCGTGTATTTCGACGTCTCCTCCCGGTGGTGCCAGGGCTCGTCGCCGACCTCGATCCGTCGGATCCACTTGACCCACATATTGGCCTCCCAGCCCGGGATGACCATGCGGGCCGGATAGCCGTTCTCGGGCCGGAGCATCTCGCCGTTCATGCGATAGGCGACGAGCACGTCGTCGAGGGCCTTGGC
>DASPJU010000531.1:0-3044 GCA_035628475.1 Salinarimonas sp.
CGGCAAAGTTCGCGTAGACGCCCTGGTTGGAATACAGCTCCAGCTCCCACAGGGTGGGGTGGGTGACCATCGTGTAGCGGGGCACGTCCCGCATCGACGGGTCTTGCGAGCGGAACTCGTGCGCCACCACGAAGTCCTCGATGGGAATCCAGTCCGTTCGGGCCCGGGACTCGTAGGTGTCCCAGTAGGTGCGACGGAAGGCGGAGCCGTAGATGACGACCTGGGCGAGCGTGTCGTCGAGGCCCTGCGCCATCTCGGGCATCTTGTTGCGCAGGTAGCTGTTGGCGAACTTCTCCGTCAGCGCGGCTCGGGCGAAGTCGTCGATGGTGGAGGGCGCCGAGTAGATGACCTTCCCGTTGTCGGGCCAGATCATGTCGAACAACCGCGCATGCACCTGTAGCGACGTGTACGAAAGGACGTT
Source organism: Salinarimonas sp. (assembly GCA_035628475.1). Taxonomy (GTDB): domain Bacteria; phylum Pseudomonadota; class Alphaproteobacteria; order Rhizobiales; family Beijerinckiaceae; genus Salinarimonas_A. The sequence goes on from DASPJU010000531.1 coordinate 422, forward strand.
GAGATTGATGCTGGCGGCGTTCTGGAACGGGAAGGACTTGGCCTTCGTCAGCGCGGCATAGAGCTCGGTGAACTCCTTGCACTTCTTCATCCGCCCCGCACGGGAGCGGTTGTCGGAGTCGAAGTCATCGACCACCGTATCGCCTAGCTTCTTGCGCTCCTCCTCGGAGAAGAGATTGACGATGTTGGCGGACTCCTGCGGGCCCATGGTGGGACCACGGGTATCGCTGCGGGGGTCCAGCGCTTGCGGCAAAGCCTGGCTATCGAGGGCGGGCTGTTCGGTGGTTTCCATTGGTGACTGTCTCCGTGAAGACCCAGAGCAACCCGCCCTCTCGGGCCGCTCGCATGACTTCGGTGTAACTGACCTTCATGCCACTCGTGCGCCCGTGGCATTGAAACTGGATGGGAACGTAGTGGGGCGATGCGATCCAATCGATGGTGAACCGCTCGACCATCACCCCGCACTGACGGCAGTGGGGCACGAGGAACGGCGGGGGAGTCCCCGGGGTCACGTCGACCTTCCCGTGCATCATCCCCTCCCACACGAGGCCCTTGTGGATGGGCTTGGGCGCCTTGACCCCGACGAGCATTACTCGTACCCCCCGGAGATGTAGCTATCGCCCTCGCGCTGGCGCTGCATGGCCTTGGCCCGCTGCACGTACCGCTCCCACGCCTGCATCTGGGCATCCTTGGGGTTCACGTCGGCCGACGGCCTCACCGGGAACTCCATGCAGAGGAACCGGAAGGCATCGACGGCGTGCGAGTGCGGCGAGCCGTCCTCGTAGTCGTCGGGGTTCTTCGGGGCCTGTGACTGGATGGCAGACAGCGCGCGAACGAGGTTCGGGCAGCGGTCCTCGAAGACGATCACTTGCGGATTGCCATGGCGGTCCAGCAGCAGCCGCTCTTTCATGGCGTTACAGCCCGACTCGCGGTCCTTCTGCGCCGGGAACAGGCGGAATCCCCAGTCCGAGATGCCGTCGGCCGCCGAGGCGTCGGAGCCGTAGCGGTCCATCGCCTGCTTGTCGATGACCCCGTAGAAGTCGTCCACGCGGAACGTCTTCTCCGCGCACCACTTCTGCGCCTGGAATTTCTTGGTCAGCGTCTCGCCAAACCTGCGCCCGGTGACGCCCGGCCCATGCAGCTCGTCGATGACCCAGAGCCGGCCATCGTTGTCACGGGCGCCGAGGAGCCAGCAGGCGGGGTTGGTAGAGCCCCAGTCCATGGCGAAGCGGAACTCCCAGGACGACGGGATAGGGTGCGATTTCTTGAGGTGGAGTGACGGGCGGAACAGCGTAGAGAAGTAGGCACCGGCAACGCGGAAGAAGTTCGCGTTGACGTACATGTCCAGCTCGTCCTCGTTGTAGATGGCGCGGAGCTGGGCCTCGTAGTCGGGCGGGAGATGGGGGTTGTCCTTGATCTTAGCGAGGATGAAAGCGCGGGTGGACTCGTGGACCGTCCCGTCATCGTTCCTGGCCTGGATGCGCAGGATCTTGCCGCCCTCGGGGTTCTGGTCGATGCCGAAATAGGGGATGATCCAGTCGTAGCCGCCGGGGTTGGCCGTGGCGCGGACCTTGCGGGCGGCGTGGTAGTCAGGATCGCCGCTGCGCAGGTTGGCGATGATAAACGTGTAGACCTCTTTCGGGATCTGCTCGAGCTGGTCGAACCCCACGCCCACGAGCTCGTTACCGTGATAGCCGAGGTGGTCAGTCGGGCCGTCGAGGTGACGAAAAGCGACGGTGGCACCGCTCGTGAACGTCCAAATCTTCTCGTTCGTGTGGTAGCCCCGGGAGCCCATCGCCGGGTCGAACATCGGATAGATGTAGTGGGTCTTTGCAATGAGGTCTTTCAGGTGCTCGAGGTTCTTGCGGAAGAGAACAATGCGGCACTTGCGCTGCGGCTGGCGGGTCCGCTCGAATTTCTCCTGCGCCAGCTTCAAAATCGGGAGCCAGGAGGCCGCGAGCCAGTCGGATTTACCTGACCCCTTGCTTCCGGCGTAGAGGACCTCTCTTGCGGGGCACGTCAGCGCTAGCTCCTGCACCGGAAGCGGTTTCCACGCTATCGGAGTCCCGGCTGCGCTCGTCAGCATCAGCCTTGCCCCTTCCGAAGATGCGTTCCCACCCCGTCCGGTACGCCTCCGACTGCCCCGGGTTCACGCTGAATGTCTTTTCGAGATAGCGCATCCAATTCCTCCCGCGTTTTCTCCGCAATGACCTCTGCGTAGATGGCCCCGCGGTGATCGCCGAACACTTTGGCCTCGAGCTCGGCCACTCGGTCGTTGAAGGTCATCAGGACCCGTGTGATCTGGCGATCCTCGGGCCCTATGCGCGGTTCGCACTCGCCGATCTTGCCGTCGCGGGCGCACTCGTACCGGAAAGTGTTCCAGCAACGCATGCACCAAACCTCCAGCCAGCCAGAGAGCCACAGAAAGCGATGGCCGTGCTCAATCTCGGCGCGGGCAAACGGCTTGAACGTCATCATTTGCCCTCGCCCTCCTTGGCCTCGACCACTTGGGCCTCGATTGCGTGCTGTTTGCGGGCCTCGGCGAGCCGCGCCGCCGACTTCTCCCACTCGTTCGGGTCCGAAAGCTGCGCCGGCATCACGATCATGCCCAGCACCGTGGGGAG
>DASPJU010000532.1:0-2794 GCA_035628475.1 Salinarimonas sp.
TCGCCGGCATGGTCCAGGCGCCGGCCCGCCTCAACCCGCTCAAGGAGGGCACGCGCGAGCGCGCCCACGAGCGGGCCCGCCTCGTTCTCGACCTCATGGTCCAGCAGGGGCGCATCACAAAGGCGGAGCAGGCGCGCGCCCTCAAGACCGGCGTCCGGCCCGGCACCCTGCCGCCGTTCAGGATCCAGACCCAGGCTTTCACCGAGTGGGTGACGCAGACCTTGGCGCCGCACCACGTCAAAGAGGGCGAGACGCTGCGTTTCTTCGTGACCCTCGACCCGCGCCTCCAGCGCCTCGCCGAGCGCCACCTCGCCGATCTCGTGGCCGAGGGCGCGGTCCCGTCCGAATACGAGGCAGGGGCGGTGGCCATGACGGCGGAGGGGCGCGTGCGGGCCATGGTGGGCGGGATCGATTGGTCGAAGCGCCAGTTCAACACCGCCGTGAAGGCGCAGGTACAGCCCGGCTCCACGGCCAAGCTGCCGCTTGTCGTGGCGGCGTGCGAGGCGGGTCTCAAGCCCGAGAGCCGGGTGACGGACCTGCCCGTGACGGGCGACTGGCCGTCGAACGGGGCGCTGGGCTATCGCGGCGAGACCACCCTGCAGGAGGCCATCGCCACCTCGCGCAACGCGGCGGCCGTGCGCCTCGCGACCGAGATCGGCCTCGGCCGGGTCGCCAAGGCGAGCCGGGTGCTCGGCCTTGATCCGGGCCCCGAGCCCGATCCGGCCTTCGTGCTCGGCACCTACTCGACCAACGTCATGACCCTCACGGCGGCCTATGCCGCCGTGGCGAACGGGGGCTTGCGCGTCGCGCCCATGGGCGTGCTGGCGATCGTCGACGGGCGCGGGGCGGTGCGGGCCCGGTTCATGGAACCGGCGCGCACGCGGGCGATTCCCGCTCGCTGCGTCGAGCCGACCCGGCGCATCCTGCGCGAGGTGGTGCGGGGCGGGACCGGACAGGGCGCATCCCTGCGGGCATGGCCCGTCTACGGCAAGACCGGCACCACGACGGGCAATGCCGACGCCTGGTTCGTCGGCTGGAGCGAGGGCCGGGTCATGGGCATCTGGATGGGCCGGCGCCGGGACGCTGGCGGTGAAGCGCTCGCCGGGCGCGGCGCCCCCGCCGACCTGTTCCGCCGCGTGGCGGGCAGCGCCAACGGCATGACCGACGCACGCCTCGAGCGGCCGCGCCCGACCCCGCAGGTCGCCCGCGCCAAGCCCGCCAGACCCGCCGAGGCGAGACCGCCCGCCGAGGCGCGGACGCGGCCCTCCCCGATGCCGTTGAGGCCTCGCGAGTACTGGCCCGACGATGGCGACGAAGAGCTCTGGATCTGGTGAGCGCCGCAGGTCGGGCGCGGCGGACCTTGCGCCAGTCCACCGGCGTCATCCAGGTCGTCGACGCCGTGCTCAGGCCGGCGGGCCAAACCGCTCCTGACGGCCGACGAGACGAGCGGCGCGTCCAGCTCTGGGTGCGTCTGGTCTCGGCGCGATGGCTCGTCCGTCAAGGGCGACGCTCGTGCTTTCGATCGCTCCCGGGACCGGGTCCGCGCACGAAGGCGCGAGGTGCGCTCGCCGATGCAGGCACCTCCGAGGGTCCCCGAATTGACTGCCGCTGTTCGCAAGGACCTAGAGACGGCGCGCAGTCGACCGATCGCGCAACAGGACGCTATCGCCGCGACCGAGCTTGAGGACGCCGGGTGTCGCGAACGCCTTCAGGACGAGGCGGCGCTCGGGGCAACGCGCCTGGATGCGCACCGTCGCTGCATGGCCGGCGGCGAGGGCTCGCGCGTTTTCGAGTGAGGTGGATCCGGCTCTCGTTCATTCCGGTCGCCCGCAGCCTGTTTATCCTCGAGGCCCGGCCATGTGCGCCACAGCACGCCTATAGCGGCTAGAAGAGCCGACGCTCTGATCAGTCCATCGAGGTGATTCCACCAGTGGACCAGGCGGCCGAACAGAGCCAGCCGAACACAGAGGAAACGAACATGGCCCAGTTTAATCGCAAGCTCGTTGCCGCGACTTTGTCTGCTGCCGCCGCTGTCGTGATCGGTGGCATGTTCACCAGTACCGCCCAGGCTCAATCCAAGCCCTATACGTGCTGGAACCCGGCGATCTGTAAGGCAGTGTGCGGCAAGCCGACCTGCGGCGGTGCCGCGATGAGCAGCGGCCGCGAGGCGCAGATGCAGAAGCAGGCACGCTTCCAGACCAGCGCCGTCAGGCAGGCTCCTCGGGGTGCCGCCACCCGTTGATGAAGTTGTGATCGACGCGTTGATCGCTTGCAGGGGCGCGTCTCAGCGCGCTCCTGCATTCACGCGCCCAGCGTAGCTGATCCCCATCGTCGGACGTGTCTCATGTGAGGGGGCATGGGGAGTAGCCTTCAGGAGCGTCCAAGTCTCGTAGGCACCTGACCGCGTTGCTCTCCGGTGGGAGCCGGAGAGGCAGGACGCTGCCGGATGCGCGGTGGGGAGAGTTGGCGCCCTTGGTCGAGGCCTGCCGCCCGCCAAGGTGCCGCCGTCGGATCCATGGCGCATGGTCGAGGCGCTCATCCGGCCGTGCACGAACGGGGGAAATGGCGCTCGATCCCCGCCGAGCTCGGACCCCGGTGGAAAGCAGCCTGGATCTTCATTCGCCGGGCCCGGCTGGGCGTGTGGGATCGCCTTCTGGCGATGGCGCAAGAGCGCGATGTCGAACTCGGAATGGCGTTCCTCGGCGGGACCTCGATCCGGGGGCGCGCCAAGGAGGCCGAGGCGTCGAAAGAGGGGAAACCGGCGCACGCGTTGGAGCAAGTGAGACGCTTGGGC
>DASPJU010000533.1:0-8368 GCA_035628475.1 Salinarimonas sp.
GCGGATCTGGATCAGGGGGTGAGAGATCACGCCGGGAGGCTCGCCGGACGGCCCCGTCCCACATCCGTCGTCCCCGGGCTCGACCGGGGACCCAGGCCCACGCGTCGGCTGGACGGCCGGCCTCATCCTGAGCCCGTCGAAGGACGAGCCCGGCCCTGACGGTCGAGAGGGCCCTTCCCGGCGTGGCACCCTCACCCCGACCCCGCTCCCCCATGGGAGGAGGCGCTCACCCCCGCGCCCCGAAAATGGCGCTGCCCACCCGCACATGGGTCGCCCCGAGCTGGATCGCGGCCTCGTAGTCGGCGCTCATGCCCATGGACAGGACGGAGAGCCCGTTGCGGCGCGCGATCTGGCCCAGCAGCGCGAAGTGAGCCGAGGGCGGGTCCTCGGCCGGCGGGATGCACATCAGGCCGTCGACCGCGAGCCCGTGCTCCTCGCGGCAGGCGCGGATGAAGGCGTCGGCCTCGCCGGGCGCGACGCCGCCCTTCTGCGGCTCCTCGCCCGTGTTGACCTGGACGAGGAGGCGGGGCCCGCGTCCCGCCCGCGCGATCTCCTTGGCGAGGGCGCCCGCCAGCGAGGGCCGGTCGAGGGTGTGGATCCAGTCGAACAGGGCCACCGCCTCGCGGGCCTTGTTGGACTGGAGCGGGCCGATGAGATGGAGCTCGGTGCCGGGGAAGCGCTCGCGCAGGGGCGGCCACTTCGCCTTGGCCTCCTGCACGTAGTTCTCGCCGAAGGCCCGGTGGCCGGCCTCCAGCACGGGCGCGATCGCCTCCGCCGGCATGGTCTTGGAGACCGCGATCAGGGCGACCGCGGCGGGGTCGCGGCCCATGTCCCGCGCCGTCCGCGCCACCTCCTCCAGGACCCGGCGATAGCGGGTCTCGACCGTCTCGGCTTGGGGCATGGCGGGGCCTTCGTTGAGGGGCAAATTGTTGACCGACGGGTGCAATCGTGCCCTAGTCCGCGCGAGTCAAGCGGCGCGAGCCGCGACCCCTTACCCGACACTTTGCGAGAGACGATCGAGCCCCATGAGGCCTGAGCGGTACAACCCGAAGGAAGCCGAGCCGAAATGGCAGGCGGCTTGGGCGGAACGCGACCTGTTCCGCACCCGCAACGACGACCCGCGGCCGACCTACTACGTCCTCGAGATGTTCCCCTACCCGTCCGGGCGCATCCATATGGGGCACGTCCGCAACTACACCATGGGCGACGTGGTGGCGCGCTACAAGCGGGCGCGGGGCTTCAACGTGCTCCATCCCATGGGCTGGGACGCCTTCGGCATGCCGGCCGAGAACGCCGCGATGCAGAACCGGGTCCATCCGGCGGCCTGGACCTACCAGAACATCGCCACCATGAAGGCCCAGCTCAAGAGCATGGGCCTGTCCCTCGACTGGAGCCGGGAGGTCGCGACCTGCGACCCCTCCTATTACCGGCACCAGCAGCGCCTCTTTCTCGACTTCCTGAAGGCGGGCCTCGTCGACCGCAAGCAGGCGAAGGTGAACTGGGACCCGGTGGACCACACGGTGCTCGCCAACGAGCAGGTGATCGACGGGCGCGGCTGGCGCTCGGGGGCGCTCGTGGAGCAGCGCGAGCTCACCCAATGGTTCTTCAAGATCACGGACTTCGCCCAGGACCTCGTCGACGCCCTCGACGGGCTCGACCGCTGGCCCGAGAAGGTGCGCCTGATGCAGCGCAACTGGATCGGCCGCTCCGAGGGCCTGAGCTTCGCCTTCGGCTTGAGGGGCGCGCCCGAGGGCTTCGACAGCCTGCCCGTGTTCACCACGCGGCCCGACACCATGTATGGCCCGACCTTCGCCGCCGTCGCGGCGGATCACCCTCTCGCCAGGGCGCTGGCGGCCGAGCGGCCCGACGTCGCGGCCTTCATCGAGGAGTGCCGGCGGAGCGGCACCTCGCAGGAGGCGATCGACACCGCCGAGAAGCTCGGCTTCGACACCGGCATCAAGGCGCTGCATCCGGCCGACCCCACCTGGGAGCTGCCGCTCTACATCGCGAATTTCGTTCTCATGGACTATGGCACGGGAGCCGTCATCGGCTGCCCGGCTCACGACCAGCGCGACCTCGATTTCGCGCGCAAGTACGGGCTCCCGGTCGTCGACGTCTTTGTCCCCCCGGAAACGGGTGAGCGGGTCCAGGACGTCGCTTTCGTCCCGCCGAAGTCCCAAACCGTGCGCTACATCTGCTGGGCCGGCGAAGAGACGGTTCAGACCTGCCAGGAGGCGATGGACCGGTCGCTCGCCATGTTCGAGAGGAGCGGGTGGGGCAAGCGGGAGGTTCAGTTCCGCCTGCGCGACTGGGGCATCTCGCGCCAGCGCTATTGGGGCTGCCCCATTCCCGTGATCCATTGCGAGGCCTGCGGCGCTGTCCCGGTGCCCGAGGGCGATCTCCCGGTCGTGCTGCCCGAAGACGTGTCCTTCGACCAGCCGGGCAACCCGCTCGACCGGCACCCGACCTGGAAGCACGTGCCCTGCCCCCGATGCGGCGGCGCGGCGCGGCGCGAGACCGACACCATGGACACCTTCGTGGATTCGTCCTGGTACTTCGCCCGCTTCACTGGTCCCGATCTCACGGAGCGGCCGACCGACCCGGCGGTGGTCGACCGCTGGCTCCCAGTCGACCAATATATCGGCGGCATCGAGCACGCGATCCTGCACCTGCTCTATTCGCGCTTCTTCACCCGCGCCATGAACGTGACGGGCCATTCCGGCGTGCCCCGGGGCGAGCCGTTCGCGGGCCTGTTCACGCAAGGCATGGTGGTCCACGAGACCTATCGCGACGCATCCGGCGCCTGGGTTCAGCCCGTCGACGTGCGCTTCGAGACCGAGGGCGGGACGCGCAGGGCGTTTCACGTGAAAACCGGCGCCCCGATCGAGATCGGCTCGATCGAGAAGATGTCGAAGTCGAAGCGGAACACCGTCGACCCGGACGACATCATCGCGGGCTACGGCGCCGACACCGCGCGCTGGTTCATGCTCTCCGACTCGCCCCCCGAGCGCGACGTGATCTGGACCGAGGAGGGCGTGCAGGGCGCCTGGCGCTTCGTCCAGCGGGCCTGGCGCCTGGTGCTGGAGCTGTCCGACGCCGCCACCTTCCTCAACGGCGCCGCCACCGAGGGGTCGCATGGGGAGGCGCTTGCCATCCGCAAGGCGGCGCACCGCGCGCTCGCCGCCGTCGAGGAGGATATCGAGCGCCTGCGCTTCAACCGCTGCGTCGCCCACCTCTACGAGCTCGCCAACGCGCTCCAGGCGGCTCTCGCCGAGGCGCGGGCCGCGGGCCAGGCCGGCACCATGGCCTTCGCCTTCAAGGAGGCGGGCGAGATCTTCGTGCGCCTCCTCGCGCCGATGATGCCGCACCTCGCCGAGGAATGCTGGCAGGCGCTCGGATGCGAGGGCCTCGCGGCCGAGGCGCCCTGGCCGGTCCTCGACCGCTCGCTCCTCGTCGAGAGCGAGATCACCCTACCCGTCCAGGTCAACGGCCGGAAGCGCGCCGACGTCACCGTGCCGCGTGACGCCGACGCCGCCGCCGTGGAAGCCGCCGTGCGGGACCTCGAGGCGGTGCAGCGCGCCGTCGAGGGCCGCCCGATCCGCAAGATCATCGTCGTTCCCCAGAGGATCGTGAATGTCGTCGCCTGAAGCGTCCCGCCGCGCCTGCCTGCGCCTCGCCCTCGCGGCCGCCCTCGTGTTGGGCCTGTCGGGCTGCCTGCAACCGCTCTACGGGCCGTCCGCGTCCGGTCTCCCGGTGCAGGACCTCCTCGCCGCCATCGAGGTGGCGCCCGTCACGGCGATCGACCGGCGCCAGGCCATGACGCATTACCTGCGCAGCGAGCTGATCTACGATCTCAACGGCTCCGGCCAGCCGGCCCCCAAGCGCTACAAGCTGGAGGTCACGTTGTCCGTGTCGATCGCCAACCCGATCATCGACACCACGCTCGGCCGCGCCAGCGCCTCGACGATGCTCGGCACCGCCGACTACAAGCTCGTGGCGGTCGAGGGCGGCACCGTGGTGACGAGCGGCCAGGTGGTGGGCTCCGCGAGCTACGAACGGTCGCCGCAACGCTTCGCGGTGGTCCGGGCCGAGCGCGACGCGGAGATCCGCGCCGCCAAGCTCATCTCCGAGCAGATCCGCAACCGCCTCGCCATCGCCCTGCGCGCCAGAGCCTGAGCCGTGGTCGCGGTCGCGGCGCGGGACGCCGAGGGCGCGCTGCGCCGCCTCGACGCGTCCGTTCTCGTCGTGCTGATCTATGGCCCCGATGACGGCCTCGTGGCCGAGCGGGCTCGCCGCGTGGCCGAGGGTTCCGTGGAGGATCCGCGCGACCCGTTCCAGCTCGTGCGCCTGGACGGCGACGCCGCCGCCTCCGATCCCGGCCGCCTTGCCGACGAGGCCGGCACGATCGGCCTGTTCGGCGCGCGGCGCGCCATCTGGGTGCGGCCGACCTCCCGCAACTTGACCCCCGCCATCCAGGCGGTGCTCGACATGGCCCCGCGCGACGTGCGGCTGGTGATCGAGGCCGGGGACCTCGCCAAGTCCTCGCCCCTGCGAGCCCTGTGCGAACGTGCCCCGCGGGCCGTCGCCATCCCCTGCTACGCCGACAGCGAGGCCGATCTCGGGGCGCTCGTGGACGCCACCCTGAAGGAGGCGGGGCTCGCCATCGACCGCGACGCCCGCGCCCTGCTCGTGGCGAGCCTCGGCGGCAATCGCCTGGCCTCCCGCGCGGAGCTCGACAAGCTCGTCCTCTATGCCCACGGCACGCGCGAGGTCACGATCGAGGATGTCGGCGCGGCGCTGAGCGACGTCTCGGCCCACGCCCTCGACGAGGTGGTGGACGCCGCCTTCGCGGGGCGCTTGGCGGAGGCCGATGCGGGCCTGCGCCGGGCCTTTCGCGACGGCACCAGCGCCTCGACGGCGCTGGCCGCCCTGCTGCGGCACGGGCTCCAGCTCCTGCCGGCCCGGGCCGAGGTCGAGGCCGGGCGCCCGCCCGACTCCGTGGTCGAGGGGTGGCGCGGCCTGTTCTTCCGCCGCAAGCCCGCCGTGAAGACCCAGCTCGGGCTGTGGCGCCTGGCGCCCCTGCGGGAATCGATCGACATTCTGCAGCGCGCAGTGCTCGCCGCTCGTCAGGCGCCGGACCTCGACGAGGCCGCGGCCGCCCAGGCCGTCATGGCGGTGGCGCTACGGGCCCGCGCGCGGCCTGGGTGAGGACCCGACCGGACGGCCCTTCCGATATCCGTTGCGTCAGCGCACCAGCGTCTTGAGCCGTCGGCAGAGGCCGTCGAGCTGCTCCAGGCTCTCGTAGCGGATGCGCATCTCCCCGGTCTGGCCGCGATGGTCGATGGCGACGCGCAGGCCGAGCACGTCCTCGAGCGCTCCTTCGAGGGCGCGGGTGTCCGGATCCTTCTCGCGCCGGGCCTTGTGCAGGGGTGCCGACTTCGTCTCCCCGCCCTCCTCCTCGCGGGCGATGCGCTCGACGTCGCGCACGTTGAGGCCCCGCTCCACGATGCGCCGCGCCACCGTCTCGGGATCGCTCACCGCGAGAAGCGCGCGGGCATGGCCGGCCGTCAGGTCCCCGGCGAGCAGCATCGATTGGATGTTGGCGGGCAGCTTGAGCAGCCGCAACGTGTTGGCGACGTGGCTGCGGCTCTTGCCGATGATGGTGGCGAGGTCGGCCTGCGAATAGGCGAACTCGGCGATCAGGCGCTCGTAGCCCGCGGCCTCCTCGATCGGGTTGAGGTCGGCCCGCTGCACGTTCTCGACGATGGCGTATTCGAGCGAGGTGCGGTCGTCCACCTCGAGCACCACCACCGGCACCTCGTGCAGGCCGGCCCGCTGGGAGGCCCGCCACCGCCGCTCGCCCGCGATGATCTCGTAGGCGTCCGCGACCCCGGGTGCGGGCCGCACCACGATGGGCTGGATGACGCCCCTCTCGCGGATCGAGGCCGCGAGCTCCTCGAGCTCGGCCTCCGCGAAGGCCTTGCGCGGGTTGCGCGGGTTGGGTCGCAGGAACTCCACCGGGACCCGGCGCTGGCCGCGTCCCCGATCGATGACGGCCATCTCGTCGCCGACCTCGCCGATCAGGGCGGCGAGGCCTCGTCCCAGGCGCGGGCGGATCGCGTCTTCGGCCATGTGAGCACCTTCCTCAGGCAGCCCGCAGGCTGCGTTCACGCTGGATGATCTCGGAGGCGAGCTTCAGATAGGCCTGCGCGCCGGAGCATTTCAGGTCGTAGAGCAGCACCGGCTTGCCATGCGAGGGCGCTTCCGAGACCCGCACGTTGCGCGGGATGACCGTGTCGTAGACCTTCGGGCCCATGAACTCGCGGACGTCCGCCACCACCTGGCCCGACAGGTTGTTGCGCGGATCGAACATGGTCAGCACCACGCCGTGGATCGTCAGCCGCGGATTGAGGCTGGAGCGCACCTGCTCCACCGTGGTGAGGAGCTGCGACAGGCCCTCCAGGGCGAAGAACTCGCATTGCAGGGGCACCAGCACCGCGTCGGAGGCGGCGAGCGCGTTGATGGTGAGAAGGTTGAGGGAGGGGGGGCAGTCGATCAGGATATAGGTGAAGGGATCGCCATCCAGCACGTTGCGCACGCCGAGCGCGTCGATGGCGAGGCGCAGGCGGTGGGCGCGGTTGCGCTCGCTAGCGATCTCGAGCTCGACCCCGAGCAGATCGAGGGTGGAGGGGGCAAGATGCAGGCGCGGGACGGCGGTGGGCACAATGGCGGCCGCGAGGTCCGTGTCGCCCGCGAGCACATGATAGGTCGAGATCCGCCGGCTCTTGCGGTCGATGCCGAGGCCTGTCGAGGCATTGCCTTGCGGATCGAGGTCGAGGACCAGAACCTTCTCGCCCGTAGCCGCGAGAGCGGTCCCGAGATTGATCGCGGTCGTGGTCTTGCCGACGCCGCCCTTCTGGTTGGCGAGGGCCAGGACCCTGGGCCGGGCGGACGGTATGGGTGCTTGAGTGCTCATGCGGGGTCCCGAGGCCAGCGGATGCGCAGGATGGCGGCCCGCGGATCGGTCCGACTCGCCAATGTTTCGGCGTCGAATCTCAAGGATTTGCGGGCGTCGGTCAATTCGGCAGCGGCGTCCTGCCCTTTGGGAAACAGGCCGATCGCGCCGTTTTTCAACAGCGGCTCGGTCCAGGCGAGGAGCTGGGGCAGGGGCGCAAGGGCCCGCGCCGTCACGACGTCCACGCCGGCGAGGCCGGGGACCACGGCCTCGAGCCGCGCGTCATGGATCGTCGCAGCGGCACCGGTGAGCCGAGCGACGTGGCGCAGAAAGGCGCATTTGCGGCCGTTGCTCTCGACAAGGTGGACCATGCCGTCGGGCCGCTCGGCCGCGGCGATGGCGAGGACGAGGCCCGGAAATCCGGCGCCTGACCCGAGGTCGACCCAGACGCGGGCGTCGGGCGCCAGCGCCGCGAGTTGGAGCGAATCGGCGACGTGCCGGCGCCAGACCTCCTTGAGCGTCTCCGGACCGACGAGGTTCTTGACCCTCTGCCAACGCCGCAGCTCGTCAACGAGAATGTGCAGGCGCTCGCGTGTTTCACGTGAAACCGCGAATCCGGCCAAGCCTTGCTCGGGATCGTCGCTCATGCGAATCGGTCCGGACGCGATTCGCCCAGCCGTGCCGGCCGCCGGCTATGGGCAGCCAAGAGGGTGATCGCCGCCGGGGTCATGCCCTCGATCCGGGCCGCCTGACCCAGGGTCCGCGGCCGCACCAGATCGAGCTTGGCGCGAACCTCGGACGAGAGGCCGGACAGGGCACCGAAATCGAGGTCATCGGGAATCGCGACCGACTCGTCGCGCCGATAGGCCTCGATGTCCGCGGCTTGGCGGTCGAGATAGACGGCATAGGTCGCGCCCGTCTCGAGCCGATCGGCCAATGTCGCGGGCACGGCGCCGAGCGCTTCCGGCCAGACCGCGCGCAGGCGGTCGAAGCCGATGGTCGGATAGGAGAGGAGCTGGAAAGCGGTGCGCCGGATGCCGTCGCGGTTGAGGTCGAGCCCGTGGCGGGCGGCCTCGGTCGGCGTCAGCGTGAGGCTCTCCAGGAGGGCGCGGATGCGCGCTAGCGCTCCCTGCGCCTCGCCGAAGCGGCGCGCCCGCTCCGCGCCGACGCATCCGGCCGCGATGCCCCGGCTCGTCAGCCGCTCGTCGGCATTGTCCACCCGCAGGCTCAAGCGGTATTCCGAGCGCGAGGTGAACATCCGATAGGGCTCGGTGATGCCCCGCGTCACGAGGTCGTCGATAAGCACGCCGAGATAGGACTCGGCGCGGTCGAACACGATGCCGTCGGCGCCGGCCGCGGCACGGGCGGCGTTCAGTCCCGCGACGAGGCCCTGCGAGGCCGCTTCCTCGTAGC
>DASPJU010000534.1:0-6762 GCA_035628475.1 Salinarimonas sp.
CTGGCGGCGGGGATTCCGGGGAGCGCGCAGGAAGGGAGCGGCTCAGACGGCGATGCGCTCGTCGGCCTCGGTCGGCTCGCGCAGCACATAGCCGCGGCCCCACACGGTCTCGATGTAGTTCTTGCCGTTGGAGGCGTTGGCGAGCTTCTTGCGCAGCTTGCAGATGAAGACGTCGATGATCTTCAGCTCGGGCTCGTCCATGCCGCCATAGAGATGGTTGAGGAACATCTCCTTGGTGAGCGTGGTGCCCTTGCGCAAGGAGAGGAGCTCCAGCATCTGGTACTCCTTGCCCGTGAGGTGGACGCGGGCGCCGGCCACCTCCACCGTCTTGGTGTCGAGGTTGACCACGAGGTCGCCCGTCGTGATGACCGACTGGGCGTGGCCCTTGGAGCGGCGCACGATGGCGTGGATGCGCGCCACCAGCTCGTCCTTGTGGAAGGGCTTGGTGAGGTAGTCGTCGGCGCCGAAGCCGAGGCCCTTCACCTTGTCCTCGATGCCCGCCAAGCCCGACAGGATCAGGATCGGGGTCTTCACCTTGGCGACGCGCAAGGAGCGCAGCACCTCGTAGCCCGACATGTCCGGCAGGTTCAGGTCGAGCAGGATGATGTCGTAGTCGTAAAGCTTGCCGAGATCGACGCCCTCCTCACCGAGGTCCGTCGTGTAGACGTTGAAGTTCTCGGACTTGAGCATCAGCTCGATGCTCTGCGCCGTTGCGCTGTCGTCCTCGATGAGAAGTACGCGCATGTCAGGTCCCCAGCCCCTTAGCTGATGCGGGCACGGCCGCACCGTTCGTCCGGAGCGGGATCGCCCCCGACGCTCTCGCCCATTCGACTCGCAACGTTAACGGCCATTGGTTAACAAACCCTGATTCCGGCGCGCAAGCGTACAATCCCGCTCCCGCGAGGGAGGCGGGGGTCGCGCTGGCGTTTTGGAGGTCTCGCGGGCTCATTCGGCTCGATCGTGCGTGTTAGGATACTCGGCCAAGCGACTCCTGCGACTCGCTTGTCGGTTTTCCGTCCGCGGGGACGGAAAGCTCCACGGGCCCAGTCTTAACGAGGCCGGTAAATGAAAGGTTGATGCGCCCATGCCACAGGACTCGGCACCCGGCCGGCTCGCCGCCGCGCTCGCGGCGGTGGAGGGAATCGATCCCTTCGACGTCTATGGCCGGGTCGCGGCCGTGCGCGGGCTCCTGGTCGAGGTGGCGGGCCCCGTGGCGGCGATGCGGCTGGGCGGGCGCCTCGACATCGCCGTCGACCGGGGCGGCCTGGTGCCCTGCGAGGTGATCGGCTTCACGGGCGAGCGGGCGCTCGCCATGCCCTTCGGGTCCCTCGACGGGGTGCGGCGGGGCTGCAAGGCCCATGTGCGGGGCGCGGCCGGCGGGGTGCGCCCCAGCGCGGCCTGGCTCGGGCGCGTGGTCGACGCGCTGGGGCGCCCCGTCGACGGGGGCGGCCCCCTGCCCCAGGGCGGCGCGCTCCATCCCTTCCGCGCCGACCCGCCTCCGGCCCATGCCCGGCAGCGCGTCGGGCCGCCGCTCGATCTCGGGATCCGGGCGATCAACACGTTCCTGACCATGTGCTCGGGCCAGCGCATGGGCATCTTCGCGGGCTCGGGGGTCGGCAAGTCGGTGCTGCTCTCCATGCTCGCCCGCTACACCGCCGCGGACGTCGCCGTGATCGGGCTGGTGGGCGAGCGCGGGCGCGAGGTGCAGGAATTCCTCCAGGACGATCTCGGCCCCGAGGGGCTCGCCCGCTCGGTCGTGGTGGTGGCGACCTCCGACGAGCCCGCGCTCATGCGCCGCAACGCCGCCTATCTCACCCTCTCGCTCGCCGAATATTTCCGCGACCAGGGCCTGTCGGTCCTGTGCATGATCGATTCGATCACCCGCTTCGCCATGGCCCAGCGCGACATCGGCCTGGCCGCCGGCGAGCCGCCCACCGCCAAGGGCTACACCCCCACGGTGTTCAACGAGCTGCCGCGCCTCCTCGAGCGCGCCGGGCCCGGCACGGGGGCCGGCACCATCACGGGCCTGTTCACGGTGCTCGTCGAGGGCGACGACCACAACGAGCCCGTGGCGGACGCGGTGCGCGGGATCCTGGACGGCCACATCGTCATGGAGCGCTCCATCGCCGAGCGGGGCCGCTACCCCGCCATCAACGTGCTCCGCTCCGTCTCCCGCACCATGCCGCGCGCCTGCGACCCCGCCTTCTGGCCCGTGGTGCGCCGCGCCCGAGGGGTGCTCGCCACCTATGCCGACATGGAGGAGCTGATCCGGCTCGGGGCCTATCGCCAGGGCTCCTCGGCCGAGGTCGACGAGGCCATCGCGCTCATGCCCGCGCTCGACGCGTTCCTGGGCCAGCGCAAGGACGAGGCGACGCCGCTGCCCGAGGGCTACCGGCGGCTGGCCGGCATCGTCGGCGGGGGGTGAGCGGGGGCGGTGATTCGAGGCGGGCCCGCGTCCGGTATAGGATGGCCGCCGATGCGCCCCGTGCCCCTCGCCCTCGCCCTCCTGCTCGCCGCCGCGCCGCTCCACGCGCAGGAGCGCCGCGCCGGCTGCGTGCGGGTCGAGGCGGGGGACCGGGTCGAGGCCGTGGCGGGGGACGGCGCGCTCGCCCTCGCCTCGGGCCGCCTCCTGCGCCTCGCCGACATCCGCCTCGCGGGCGGCCCCGCCGCCCTGGAGCGCCTGAGCGCGATGCGGGGCCAGGCCGTGACGGTCGCGGCGGAGCCCGTGGCCGACCGCTGGGGCCGGCACGCGGGCGAGATCGCGCTGGGCGGGCGCGATCTCGCGGCGGACCTCGTCGATGCGGGGCTGGCGCTCGTCGATGTCGGCGGGGCCGCCGGGCTCTGCCGCCCGGGGCTCCTCGTGCGCGAGCTCGACGCCCGCCGGGAGCGGCGGGGCCTGTGGGGCGATCCGGGCGAGCACCCGATCTGGGCCGGGGACACGGCAGCGCTCATGGCCCGCAAGGGGCGCTTCACGATCCTGGAGGGCCGGGTGCGGACCGTGGGCGAGCGGCGCCATCGCACCTACCTCAATTTCGGCCCCGACTGGAGCACCGACACCACGCTGGTGCTGCCGCGCCGCGTCTGGGACTCGCTCGTACGGCAGGGCTGGTCGGCGGCCGCCTTGCGGGGTAAACGGGTGCGCGCCCGCGGCCTCGTCGAGGACTGGCGCGGGCCCTCGGTCGAGATCGCGACCGCGGACATGATCGAGATCTGGGACGTCGACCGGTGGCGGCGCTGAGGGGCAGACCAATCGCGCGGGGAATGGCGGCGCTGGGGCTGGCGCTGCTCGCGGCCGGCTGCGCGGGGGACGGGCCCACGAATCTGGGGCCCGTGGCGGCGCCCGCCGAGGCGCCCCGGGTCACGGGCATCGAGCGCGCCGCCGACCGGGAGCATGCCCGCCTCGTCCAGGCCTTCGGCGGCGAGGTCCGCGCGCCCGCCATGCAGGCGCTGCTGGCCGAGACCGTGACGCGCCTCGTGCCCGCCACCGAGCGGCCCGACGAGTCCTACCGGATCACGATCCTCGATTCGCCCCTCGTCAACGCCTTCGCCCTCCCCTCGGGCCGTCTCTACGTCACCCGCGGGCTGCTCGCGCTCGCCAACGACACCGCCGAGATCGCGGGCGTGCTGGCCCACGAGATCGCGCACGTGACGCTGCGCCACGCGGCGGCCCGCACGGAGCGCGAGCAGCGCTCGGCCCTGATCGGCCGGGTCATGGCGGAGCTCGCCCGCAACCCGTCGGCGAGCGCGGCGGTGCTCAGCGAGGCGCGCTACGACATCGCCCGCTTCTCGCGCGCCCAGGAGATCGAGGCCGACCAGATCGGCGTGCGCACGCTGGCGGCCGCGGGCTTCGACCCCTACGGCTCCGTGCGCTTCCTCGAATCGCTCGGGCGCGCCTCCGACCTGCGTCCCGGCGCGGGGAGCGCGGGGAGCGGACGCGCGGGCGCCGACATGCTCGCCACCCATCCGAGCACGCCCGAGCGCGTCCAGGCCGCGATCCTGGCGGCGCGCCGGGCCGCCGCCCCCGGGATCGGCGCCGCCGACCGCGCCCGCTATCTCGCGGCCCTCGACGGGCTCGCCTATGGCGACAACCCCACGGACGGCCTCGTGCGCGGGCGCCGCTTCATCCATGCCAGGCTGGGCGTCACCTTCGAGGCGCCCGAGGGCATCGCCCTGGAGAACACGGCCCAGGCGGTGGTCGGGGCCTCAGCCGACGGCAACCGTCGCCTGCTCTTCGACGCGGTGCAGCCCGAGCCCGGCCAGAGCCTGGAGCAATTGCTCACCTCCACCTGGAGCGACCCCGTCGAGACCGGATCCCTGCGCTCCACGACCGTGAACGGCCTGCCGGCCGCGGTCGCGACCTCGCGGGGGCGGGAATGGAGCTTCCGGCTCGCCGCCGTGCGGGTCGGCGACACCGCCTATCGCCTGATCATCGCCTTCCGCAGCCTCAATGCCGAGGCCGACCGGGCCTTCGAGACGGCGCTGGACAGCGTGCGGGTGCTGGCGCCCGAGGAGGCGTCGGGCGTGCGCCCCTTACGCGTGCGCCTCGTCGAGGCCGCCGGGGGCGACACCGCCGCCACGCTCGCCGCCCGCATGGCGACCGGCGCGGGCGACGTGGAGCGCTTCCTGGTGCTCAACGGCTTGTCCCCCACGGGCGCGATCACGCCGGGCGAGCGCTACAAGGTGGTGGCGGATTAGGCAGCCGCCCGCCGCAGGGCCCGCAGCCGCAGCATGGCGATGGCGCCGAGAAAAGGCCCGATCGCCAGGGGCGCGAAGGCGAGGCTCCAGCCCAGATGCGGCAGGAGGAGCGGCACCGCCTGGATCGCCGCGATGGTGATCAGGAAGCCGACGCAGGTCTGGATCGTGAGCATCGTGCCCGTGAGATGGCGCGGCGCCGCCTCGATCACGAGGGCCGAGAACTGCGCCGAATCGGCGATGACGGAGGCGCCCCAGACGATCCCGACCGCGACCATGAGCGCGGGCGAGACCCCGGCCGCGGGGCCGATGGCGAGCGCGCACAGCCCGCTCGCGACCATGGCGGCGGCGGCCGTCTCGCATCGGCCGAAGCGGTCGGCCGCGAGCCCCGCCAGCACCGCGCCGGGGCCGCCCGCGGCCAGGATCGCGAAGACGAGCCCGCTCGCCGCGGCGCCTGGCCAGCCCGCGGGCCCGTGCTGGAGGAAGGCCCCGATCCAGGCCCACATGGCGTAGAGCTCCCACATGTGGCCGAAATAGCCGAGATTCGCGAGCCGCAGCGGCCGCGAGCGCCAGGCCTCGCCGATGTCGGACAGGCGAAAGGCCGTGCGGCCCAGGGGCGCCGCGCCTTCCCGGAAGGCCAGCACCAGCACGCCGGCGGTAAGGCACAGCGCCCCCGACACCCAGTAGACCGTCGTCCAGGGCAGGGTGCCGATGAGGGCGTTGACGAGGTGTGGCGAGGCGGAGCCGAGCGTCAGGCCGCCCACGAGAATGCCGATGAGGAGCCCCAGATCACCCCGGGCCCAGGTGGCCGCCATCTTCATCCCCACGGGATAGACCGCCGCCATGGCGGCTCCCGCGACGAAGCGCAGGGCGAGCGTCGCGGGCCCGGCGGGCTCCGCGAAGGGCATGAGCAGCGTCGCGGTCCCCGCCAGCGCGCAGCCCGCCGCGAAGAGGCGGGTCGGCGCGATCCTGTCGGCGAGGCCGAGCAGCGCGCTCCCCAGCGTGCCGGCCACGAAGCCCCCCTGGACCATGGAGGTGAGGAGCCCCGCCCGCGCGCTCGTCATCAGCCCCGCCGCGATGAGGTCGGCCGCCGCCGCCGTGGCGGCGAACCAGACCGAGAGCGAGGCCACCACCGCGACGCACAGGATCGCCAGGTTGCGCGTCTTGGACATGGTTCCTCCCGGGCTCTTCGCGGCCCCGCGGGAGGCGAGCCTAGAGCATTTTCGCGGCCAAGGGAGACTCGGCGCGGCGGGAGACCTCCGGGTTCCCCCGCCCCTTGGCGGCGGGCCCCTCGAGCGCCACATCAGGCCCATGTTTCCCGCGCGCCCCAACCGCTCTACAAGGGCGGGGCGCTCCCGCGGCGGCCGGCCTTGACCCGGCCGGGAAAGGCCCGACCCCATGTTCATCCAGACCGAAGCCACCCCGAATCCCGCCACCCTGAAGTTCCTGCCCGGCAAGGTCGTGATGCCGGCCGGCACCTTCGACGCCCGCGACGCGGCCGGCGCCGAGCGCTCGCCTCTGGCGCTTCGCCTGTTCGAGGTGCCGGGCGTCGCGGGCGTGTTCTTCGGCTACGACTTCGTCACCGTGACGAAGCGCGACGGCGAGTGGCAGCACCTCAAGCCCGCGATCCTCGGCGCCATCATGGAGCACTTCATGTCGGGCCGGCCGATCCTCGACGAGGCGGCCCCCGGCGCGGACGAGGCGGAGGGCGAGTTCTACGACGCCGACGACGAGTCCACGGTCGCGACCATCAAGGAGCTCCTCGACACCCGCATCCGCCCGGCCGTGGCGGGCGACGGCGGCGACATCACCTTCCGCGGCTACCGCGACGGCATCGTCTACCTCGAGATGAAGGGCGCCTGCTCGGGCTGCCCGTCCTCCACCGCGACCCTGCGGCAGGGCGTGCAGAACCTGTTCCGCCACTTCCTGCCCTCCGTTCGGGAAGTCCAGGCGATCTGAGTCCGACGACCGCCCCACGGGCAGAGGTGCAACACCGCCGCGCTTCCTTGGGGAGGCGAGCGGTCGAAGCCCTGACGCAGGCGGTCGTTTCGTCCTAGAAAGAACCGGATG
>DASPJU010000535.1:0-2360 GCA_035628475.1 Salinarimonas sp.
CCTCGTCGAGGGCTGCTTTGCCAAGCTGAAGCAGTTCCGCCGCGTGGCGACCCGCTACGAAAAGACTGCGCGCAACTACCTCGCCGTCGTCACCCTCGCCGCCATCGTCCTATGGCTCAGGTAAGTGTCCACAGAACCTAGACCCCGTGATGCTCGCGGTACCAGGCCACGAAGGCCGGGATGCCCACGGATAGCGGGGTCGCCGGGCGGTAGCCCGTGAGCGCTTCCAGGAGGTCGGCGCTGGCGAAGGTGCGCACGACGTCGCCCGGGGGCATCGGCTTGTCGACCCGCCGGGCCGTCCGCCCCGTGGCGGCCTCGATCGCGGCCACGAGGGCGTTGACGCTCACCGGCCGCCCGCCGCCGATGTTCACCACCCGGAACGCCGCCGCGGGGCTGAGCGAGTCGCCCTCGACCGGCTCTCCCTCCCCCGGTCGCGGCGGGATGCAGGGCACGAGGCGCATGATGCCCTCGACCAGGTCGTCGACATAGGTGAAGTCGCGCTCGCTGCGCCCCTCGTTGAAGACCTCGATGGTCTCCCCGGCCAGCACCTTGCGCGCGAAGATGTAGGGCGCCATGTCGGGCCGGCCCCACGGCCCGTAGACCGTGAAGAAGCGGAACGCCGTCGTGGGGATCGCGAAGAGATGCGCGTAGGCATGCGCCATGTGCTCGGCGGCGAGCTTCGTGGCGGCGTAGAGCGAGACGGGGGTCGCAGCCCGGTCGGTCTCGCGGAAGGGGATGTCCGGGTTGACGCCGTAGGCCGAGCTCGTCGAGGCGATGAGCAGGTGGCGCACCGGATGGGCCCGGCAGGCCTGGAGCACCGCGAAGGTGCCGGCGACGTTGGCGTCCAGATAGGCCCGCGGGTTCTCCACCGAGTAGCGTACCCCCGCCTGGGCCGCCAGATGCACCACGATGTCGGGACGGGTCTCGCCGACGAGCTCCTCGAACCGGGTGCCCTCCTCGACCGCGAAGTCGTGGGTCGCGAAGCCCCCCGTTTGGTTGAGGATCGCCTGGCGGCGGCGCTTGAGCGCCACGTCGTAATAGGGGGTCATGGCGTCGACGCCCACCACCTCGTGCCCCTCGGCGAGCAGGCGCCGGGCGAGATGGAAGCCGATGAACCCGGCCGTGCCGGTCACGAGAAAGCGCATGGGCGAACCTCCGGCTCGCGGGGCGCGGCCGCTCCGGCGGGATGCCCCTCCCCTCTCGCGAGGGAAGGGGTGGTCGTGAGGCGGCCCGGACGGGCCGCGCGGGGGTCAGGCCGCGAGCTGGCGCATCACGTACTGGAGGATGCCGCCGTTGCGGAAGTACTCCAGCTCGTCGAGCGTATCGATGCGGCAGACGAGGGGCACCTCGCGGGTCTCGCCCGAGGGGGAGACGATGCGGGCGAGGAGGCGCTGGCGGGGGCGGAGATCCGCGCCGACGCCCTCGATCGTGACGCTCTCGTCGCCCTTGAGGCCGAGCGTCCTCCAGGACACGCCGTCCTCCTCGTAGATCAGCGGGAGCACGCCCATGCCCACCAGGTTCGAGCGGTGGATGCGCTCGAAGCTCTCCGCGATGACCGCCCGCACGCCGAGCAGGTTGGTGCCCTTCGCGGCCCAGTCGCGGGACGAGCCCGTGCCGTATTCCTTGCCCGCGAAGATCACGAGGGGCGCGCCCTCGGCTGCATAGCGCATGGCGGCGTCGTAGATCCACATCCGCTCGCCCGAGGGCTGGTGGAGGGTGAGGCCACCCTCGACCACGTTGCCGGCCTCGTCGGTCACCATGGCGTTCTTGATGCGGATATTGGCGAAGGTGCCCCGCATCATGACCTCGTGGTTGCCGCGGCGCGTGCCATATTGGTTGAAGTCCTTCGGCTCGACCCCGTTGGCCATGAGGTACTCGCCGGCGGGCGACTTCGCCTTGATGGAGCCCGCGGGCGAGATGTGGTCCGTGGTGATCGAGTCGCCGAACAGGCCGAGGATGCGCGCGTTCGCGACGCCCTCGACGCCCTTGGGCTCCCGCTGCATCCCCTCGAAATAGGGCGGGTTCTGGATGTAGGTGGAGGTGTTGTCCCAGTCGTAGGTCAGGCCGCCCGACACCTGCACGCCGCGCCAGCGCTCGTCGCCCGTGAAGACGTCGGCGTAGCGCGACTTGAACAGGTCGCGGGTGATGTTGCGCTCGATGTAGTCCTGGACCTCGGCGGTCGAGGGCCAGATGTCGCGAAGATAGACGGGCTTGCCGTCATGGCCGTGGCCGAGCGGGTCGTTGTTGATGTCGACCAGCATGGAGCCGGCGAGCGCGTAGGCCACCACGAGCGGGGGCGAGGCGAGATAGTTCGCCCGCACGTCGGGGTTCACGCGGCCCTCGAAGTTGCGGTTGCCCGA
>DASPJU010000536.1:0-2221 GCA_035628475.1 Salinarimonas sp.
GCTGGGCCTTCCGGAAGGCGACGTGCGCGCGTTCGCCGATCGCGTGTCGCAGCGGCGGCGTCGGAGCGAGGCGCTGCGGGTCGAGCTCGGCCGCGCGCGGGACGCGGCGGCGGCCCTGGAGGATCCGGCCCGCATGGCCGACCCCGACGCGCTCGCGGAGGCGGCGGCGGCGGTCGAGGCCCTGGGCCCGGTCCCGGCGTCCGTGCGCGCGCGACTGACCGTACAAAGGGCCCTGCTCGAGGCCTCGCGCCTCTTCCTGGAGGGCGAGACCGACGCGGCCGTCGCGGCCCGCTGCGGGCCGCTGATCGCCGAGGCCCTCGCCCTGGATCCGACGGCCGCGGAGGCGTTCGAGGGGCTGTCGCCCCGCCTGCGGGCCCTCCGGCCGGCCGCCAAGTAACTCTTGGTTCCGGCGCGCCGCTCGTGTTGAATCTGGGGCCGCATGGCCACGATCGGGGTCATCGGCGGCGGTCAGCTCTGCCGGATGATGGGCGAGGAGATCCGCCGCCGGGGTCTGCCGCACGCCCTCGTCGCCCTCGACCCCACGCCCGGCTGCCCCGCGGCCGCGGCGGGGGTCCTGCGGGAGCAGATCCCCGGCGACTTCAAGAGCCGCGACCGCATCCTCGAGCTCGCGGCGAAGTCGGACGTCGTCACCTTCGAAATCGAGCTCGCCGGCAGCGCGACGCTCGAGGAGATCGAGCGGACGGGCAAGCCGGTCCATCCGTCGTCGAAGACCCTGGCGATCATCCAGGACAAGCTGGTCCAGAAGGCCTTCCTGCGCCAGCAGGGCCTGCCGGTGCCGGACTTCCGGGCGGTCGGCTCCAAGGCCGACCTCCTGGCGGCGGGGCGGGACTGGGGCTGGCCGCTCATGCTCAAGGCGCGGCGGGACGCGTACGACGGCCGCGGCAACCGGCGCGTCGCGGGCGAGGGGGAGGTCGATGCCGCGCTGGCGGCCCTGGCCGGGCGCGAGCTCATGGTCGAGCGGTGGGTGGACTTCGGGCCGTCGAGCCCCGGCTGGCACGCCTTCTCGGGCGAGGTCTCCGTGATCGCGGCGCGGGCGCTCGACGGCACGGTGCGGACCTACCCGGTCGGCGAGAACTTCCACGACGAGAGCATCCTCGACATGACGATCGTGCCGGCGCGGGTGGGGGCGCCGACGGCCCGCCGCGCGGAGGAGATCGCGACGCAGACGCTGAAGGCGCTGGCCGGGGCGGGCGTGTTCGGGATCGAGATGTTCGTCACCCGCGGCGGCGAGGTGCTGATCAACGAGATCGCTCCCCGGGTCCACAACTCGGGGCACTACACGATCGAGGCGTGCCGGACGTCGCAGTTCGAGCAGCACGTGCGGGCGATCACGGGCATGCCCCTCGGCGAGACCACGCTGCTCTACGCCGCGGTGATGGTGAACCTGCTGGGCGCGCCGGGCCTGAGCGGGCCCTACCGGTGGCAGGGCGTCGAGGCGATCGCGAGCCTGACCGACGTGCGCCTGCACGACTACGGCAAGCGGGAGACGGCCCCCCGCCGCAAGATCGGCCACCTTACGGTGACGGGCGTGAACTCGCCCGCGCACCTCGGCGGCCTCATCCACCGCGCCCGCCAGGTCAGGGAATTCCTGGTCCAGAAGAAGGCGTAAGCCCCCTGTAACAAAAGCGCCACTCAACTTTGTTAACGGTTAACAGAGTTGGGTGGCGCTTTTGTTAACCGGCCCGCGGCCCTGATATGATCTCGGCGTGATCGAGATCCGGACCGGGAGCGACTCGGACATTCCCAAGATCAAGGCGGCGCACGACATGCTGTCCGCCTTGGGGGTGCCGTTCCGGCCGCGCGTGCTCTCGGCCCACCGGACGCCCGAGCTCATGGCCTCCGAGGCGCGCGCGCTCGAGGCGAACGGCGTGAAGGTCTCCATCGCGGCCGCGGGCGGCGCGGCCCATCTGCCCGGCATGACGGCCTCCGAAACGCTCGTGCCGGTGGTCGGGATCCCGGTCCCGACCGAGGCGCTGGGCGGCGTCGACTCGCTGTACTCGATCCTCCAGATGCCCGACGGCTGTCCGGTGGGGACCGTCGGGATCGGCCAGGCCGAGGCGGCCGCCCTCCTGGCGGCGGAGATCGTCGCGCTCGGGGATGCCGCCTTGGCCGACCGCCTGCGCGCGCGCAAGGGGCTGTCGGGCCCCGCCGCTGCGGTCACCCTCCGGAACGTGGCGGTCGTCGGCCATCCCGGCCCCCA
>DASPJU010000537.1:0-4553 GCA_035628475.1 Salinarimonas sp.
CACCTGGATCAGCTGGTCGCGATTGCCCAGCACCGGCGGCAGCGAGGGATCGTAGGTCTCGACGAAGCGGATATGGCGGGCGAACCCCGACCGTGCGAGCCGCTTCACGTGATCGAGCACCCCGTGCACGTTGACGGGGCCGCGCTCCACCGGCCGCTCGTCCCCGAAGAGCTCGACCCGCTCGACGAGCTTCACGATGCGCGCCACCTCGTCGTAGATCAGCCGCGTGAGGAGCCGGTCCTCGTCGCCCACCGACTGCTCGAGAAGCTGGGCGGCGCCCCGGATGCCGGACAGGGGGTTCTTGATCTCGTGCGCCAGCATGGCGCCGAGCGCCGTCATGGAGCGCGCCGCCCCGCGATGGGTGAGCTGGCGGTCCATCTTGTCCGCGATGGTGCGCTCCTGAAGCATCAGCACGACGATGTCGCTGCCCGCCTCCATGAGCGTCGCGAAGACGTCGACGATGCGCTCGGCCCCGATCCGGGGGCTGCCCAGGTCGATCCGGTACTCGCTCACGCTCGCGCCTCGGCGCGCCACCTCCGCGACCAGCGCGACGACGGGAGAGCCGAAGGGCAGGAGGTCGGCGATGCGCTGCCGGCGCATGACCCGCAGGCTCATCTCGAAGAAGGTCTCGGCCGCGGAGTTGGCGGACAGGACGGTGCCGTCCGCGGCGAGCGTCAGCACGGGCAGCGGCAGGGCATTCAGGATGAGGTCGCTGCCGGGCGCGCTCATGCGGCGGCCCGCAGGGGCTCGGCATAGAGGCGGCCGAGCAGGCCGAGGACCTCGGCCGGGTTCTCGGACGTGACGAGCCGCTCCCGCTCCGGCGCGGGCAGGCCGAACCCGGCGTCCCCCGCCACGTCCGCGTAGGCCGCCAGATGCTTGCGCGCGTGGCGCACGGCCATGCGGGCGCCGTAGAGCGCGAGCAGGCCCTCGTAGTGCTCGATCGCCGCTGTGGTCTTCTCGGCGCGCGTCGGATCACGGTGGACGCGCCCGGCCAGCCCCGCGGCGATGGCTCCCACGAGCCAGGGCCGGCCCATGGCGGCGCGCCCGACCATCACCGCGTCGGCCTCCGAGAGGGCGAGGCAGCGGCGGGCGTCCTCGAGGGAGCCGATGTCGCCGTTCGCGACGACGGGGATGCCCAGTCCCTCGCGCACCGCGGCGATGGCGGCCCAGTCCGCCGAGCCCTTGTAGAATTGCTGGCGGGTGCGCCCGTGAACCGTCACGGCGACGGCGCCCGCGTCGCGAGCCCGGCGCGCGAGCTCGGGCGCGTTGAGGGACCGCTCGTCCCACCCCAACCGCATCTTCACCGTGACGGGGATCCGGACCGCCGTCGCGACCGCCTCGATCAGCGCCGCGGCATGGTCGAGGTCACGCATGAGCGCCGAACCGGCCCAGCCCCCGGTCACGCGCTTGGCCGGGCACCCCATGTTGATGTCGAGAATGTCGGCGCCGGCGGCCTCCGCCAGCCGCGCGGCCTGGGCCATCCAGCCGGCGTCGCAGCCCGCGAGCTGCACCACGTGGGGGCTTACCCCCGCGCCCTCGGCGCGCAGCCTTGCCTCCTCGTCGCCGCGCACGTAGTCGTCGCAGGCCACCATCTCGGAGACCACGAGGCTCGCGCCGAAGCGGCGGGCGATCCGCCGCATCGCCACGTCGGTCACGCCCGAGAGCGGCGCCAGGATCGCGCGCCCGTCGAGGTGCACGGAGCCGATGGCGAGAGACTCGCCCAAATTCTGCTCAATCGTCATTGTGCCTATTCATGAGGCAGCGCTGCGCAATGCGCAAGCTGTCCCTTTGGCGCAGGGCCGCCCTCCGAAGGCGCTCAGCGCGCTTACGCGAACTCCGCCCGGATCGCCGAGGTGTGCTCGCCGAGCCCTGGCACCGGGCCCGGGAGGAAGGCGTCCCGGCCGGCCGGGCGGGGCACCGCGACGCGTCCGTCGCCGGGCAAGGGGCTCTCGATCAGCCGCAAGGCCGGATGGCGCGCCAGGTCCTCGACGGTCGAGACCCGCGCCCAGGCAATCCCGTGCGACTCCAGGCTGACGATCGCTGCGGCTTGCGTGAGCGCGGCGAAGGCGGGCGCGATCAGGGCGTCCAGCGCCTCCCGGTTCGCGACCCGAGCGGCATTGCCGCGAAAGCGCGGATCGCCGGCCAGCTCCGGCCGCCCGAGCACCCCGGCGCAGAAGCGCGTCCATTCGCCCTGGTGCTGGACCGCCATGACGATGTCGCCGTCCACGCAGGCATAGCGGGAATAGGGATAGATCGAGGCGTGCGACAGGCCGTGGCGCGCCGTCGCGCGCCCGCCCTCGGTGAGGTGGAGGAGCGGCACGGTCATCCAATCCGCCATGCCGTCGAACATCGCGATCTCGATCGCGCGCCCCCGTCCCGTGACGCCCCGCGCGATCAGCGCCTCGAGGATCGCCGCATGGGCGTTCATGCCGGTCGCGATGTCGGCGATCGAGACGCCCACCTTCACGGGCTCGTCGGCCGTGCCCGTGACGGCGCAGATGCCGGCCTCTGCCTGGACCAGCATGTCATAGGCGCGCATCTCCCGCGCCGGCGTGTCGCTCCCGTAGCCCACGACGTCGACGGCGATGAGGCGCGGATGGCGCGCGGTCAACGCCGCCGACCCTAAGCCCAGGCGCTCCGCGGCGCCCGGCGCGAGGTTCTGCACCAGCACGTCGGCGTGGGCGATCAGGCGGTGGGCCAGCGCGAGGTCGCCCGCGTCCTTCAGGTCGAGGACGGCGCTTTCCTTGCCGCGGTTGAGCCAGGCGAAGTAGGCGCTGACGCCCTTCGCCGCCTGGTCATAGTGGCGCGCCGTGTCGCCCTCGGGACGCTCGATCTTGATCACCCGCGCGCCCGCGTCCGCCAGGCGCTGGGTGCACATGGGCGCCGCGACCGCCTGCTCGATCGCGACCACGAGACAGCCTTCGAGCGCGCCGGGCATGCGTTCGCCTCAATAGGAGCGTGGCAGGCCGAGCACGTGCTCGGCGAGATAGGACAGGACGAGGTTCGTCGAGATCGGCGCCACCTGATACAGGCGGGTCTCGCGGAACTTGCGCTCCACGTCATAATCCTCCGCGAAGCCGAAGCCGCCGTGGGTCTGGAGACAGGCGTTCGCCGCCTCGAAGGAGGCGTCCGCCGCCAGCATCTTCGCCATGTTGGCCTCCGCTCCGCAGGGCGCGCCCGCGTCGTAGAGAGCCGCGGCTTCCCGCACCATGAGCTCCGCCGCGCGCATGTTGGCGTAGGCCCGCGCGATGGGGAACTGAACGCCCTGGTTCGCGCCGATCGGGCGCCCGAACACCTCCCGCTCCCGGGCATAGGCGCAGGCGCGCTCGGCGAACCATTTGGCGTCGCCGACGCATTCGGCCGCGATGAGGATCCGCTCGGCGTTCATGCCCGACAGGATGTAGCGAAAGCCCCGGCCCTCTTCCCCGACCAGGTTCCCGGCCGGCACGGGCACGTCGTCGAGGAAGATCTGGGTGGTGGCGTGGTTCATCATGGTGCGCACGGGCTGGATCGAGAGCCCCTGTGTTCGCGCCTGCGCCAGGTCGACGATGAAGACCGAGAGCCCGTCCGTGCGCTTCGCGACCGCCTCCCGCGGCGTCGTGCGGGCAAGCAGCAGCATGAGGTCGGAGTGCTCGGCCCGGCTCGTCCATAGCTTCCCGCCGCGGATCACCCAATGACCGCCCTCGCGCCGGGCCGTCGTGGTGATGGCGCCCGTATCTGTGCCGGACGTCGGCTCCGTGACCCCGAAGGCCTGGAGGCGCAGCTCGCCCCGCGCGATCGGGGGCAGGTAGCGGGCCTTCTGCTCCGCCGAGCCGTGCCGCAGGAGCGTTCCCATCATATACATCTGAGCATGGCAGGCGGCGCCGTTGCCGCCCGAGCGATGAATCTCCTCGAGGATCGCCGCCGCCGCGGAGAGCGGCAACCCGGCGCCCCCATGCTCCTCGGGAATGAGGGCCGCGAGATAGCCCGCCTCCGTCAGCGCCTCGACGAAGGCGGTGGGATAGGCCCGCTCGCGATCGAGCTCACGCCAGTAGGCACCCGGGAAGCCGGCGCATAGGCGCGACACGGCGGCGCGAATCTCGGGATGGGTCTGGGTCGCGCTCATGGATGGAGTGGGGCAGGGGAGGGCATCCCACCTTGGCATCTAGACGGCGGGATGGCGAGACCAGGCGGGCTTGACCGACTCCCCGGATTGGCGTCGGCTGGCGCAACCGCCGACGAGGGGCGGGACGAGGGAGGACCGCCATGCGCCTTTCGGGCAAGACCGCCCTCGTGACCGGAGCCGCGCAGGGCTACGGCCGCGGCATTGCCGAAACCTTCGCCCGCGAGGGCGCCCGCGTCGCCGTGCTCGACCTCCAGGAGGGAGCGGTACGGGAGGTCGCCCAGGCCCTCGGCGGCGGCGCGATCCCCCTCGCCGCCGACGTGTCGCGCGCCGACGACGTGGAGCGCGCGAGCGCGCAGGTCCTCGCGGCCTTCGGAGGGCTCGACATTCTCGTCAACAATGCCGGCGTCAGCCACCGCAATCAGCCGATGCTCGACGTCGCGGAAGACGA
>DASPJU010000538.1:0-2600 GCA_035628475.1 Salinarimonas sp.
GCTACAACCCCATCATGGGTCCGGACGGACGCCCCTACAAGGTGGTGAAGTTCGCCGCCGACGTGACCGAGGGGGCGCGGCTGCTGTCCGACCTGCGCGTCCTCATCGACCGGAACTTCGGCGAGATCGACGGGGCGCTGGCGCGCTCGAGCGCCGAGGCGGGCGAGGCGGGCCAGGCAGCCGCGACCACCTCCGGCAACGTCCAGGCCATGGCCGCGGCGGCCGAGGAACTCGCCTCCTCGGTGGAGGAGATCGCGCAGTCCATGACCAAGGCGCGCGGCGCGACCGACCAGGCCTTCGACCAGGCGCAGGCCGCGGGCGCCTTCACGGAGCGGCTCGCCGCCGCCGCCGCCGCCATGGGCGGGATCGTCGGCCTCATCCAGACCATCGCGGGGCAGATCAACCTGCTGGCGCTCAATGCCACGATCGAATCGGCCCGGGCGGGCGAAGCCGGGCGGGGCTTCGCCGTGGTGGCCCAGGAGGTCAAGAACCTCGCCAACCAGGCCGCCAAGGCCACCGACCAGATCGGAGCCGAGATCGACGGGGTGCAGTCGCTCTCCGCCGACGTCGTGCGGGCCCTCGACGGCATCCGCGCCTCCATCGAGACCATGCGCGCCAACGTGGTGGCGACCGCCTCCGCCGTGGAGGAGCAGAGCGTCGTGACCCGGGAGATGTCCTCCAACATGCAGGGCACGTCGCGGGCGGTGGACGGCATAGCGGTCAACGTCGCCGCGATCTCGGGCGCCTTCGGCGAGGTGTCGCGGGCGGTGTCGACCACCAAGGACGCGGCGCGGGTGCTGGCACGGTAGGCGAATCTCGGCCGCGCCGGGGCGTTCCGCCACCTTCACGGAGGTGTCCCATGCGCATCGCCCTCTCCCTCGCGGCGTCCCTCGTCGCGACCGGCGCGCCCTGCGCTCCGAGGAGCGCCACGATCCCTGTCGCGACGGCTATATCCACCGCCCCGTGGAGGTCTGCCGCTGGAGGCGTGTCCGCTCACACGGAATCGGCTCTCGATTGTGCACGCTCGCGTTTTTGCTATCGCTGCCCTCCGGGTCCTCACGTGAGCCGGATCCACCTCACTCGAAAAGGCTCTGGCTCCGTCCCGGCGGGGGCTTGACGGCGCACCGGCCGGGGGCACCCTGCGGGATCAGGCGATGCGCATCCTCATCCTCACCGTCGGCTCGCGCGGCGACGTCGAGCCCTTCCTGGGCCTGGGCGCGGCCCTTCGCGCCCGCGGCCTCGCGGTCCGGATCGTCACCGGCCCGGGTCACGGCGCGACGGCGGCCCGCTCAGGGATCGAGATCGTCGAGGGGGGCCTTGATCCCGCGGCCCTCGCGATGACGCCCGACGGGCGCGCCGCCCTCGCGGGGAGCGTGCCCGCCGCCTTGCGCCTCCTGCGCGACACGCGCGCCCTCGTCGGCGGCTTCCTCGACCGGGCCTGGGCGGCCTCGGAGGACGTCGATGCCGTGATCCATCATCCCAAGGCGCTCGGCGGCTCCCTCATCGCCGCCATGCGCGCCGTCCCCGCCGTCCCGGCCGCGACGGTGCCGCTCCTGGCGCCGACGCGGGCCTTCCCGTCGCCGATCCTGCCCGTGCGCTCGCTCGGCACGCTGGGCAATCGGCTCAGCCACCATGCGGCGCTGGGAGCCCTCGCGATGCCCTATCGCGGCGTGCTGGCGCGGTTCCGGGATCGCGTCGCGGGGGAGGGGAGGCGACGGCCCGCCCCACGCCCGCTCGCGCGGCTCCACGGCTTCAGCGAGGCCCTGGTCGAGCGGCCGGGGGACTGGGGGCCGGACGATGTCGTCACCGGGCCGTGGCTCCTCCCGCCCGATTCCGGCTGGACGCCTCCCGGAGCGCTGGTGCGCTTTCTCGCGGCGGGGCCGCCGCCGGTCCATGTCGGCTTCGGCAGCATGACGCCGGGGGATGGGGCCGCCCGCGCGGGGCTCGTGGTCGAGGCGGCGCGGCGCGCGGGGCTGCGCGTGGTGCTGGCCTGCGGCTGGGGCGGGCTCGAGGCCGGGACGGATGCGGAGCACGCGCTCGCGATCGGCGAGGCGCCGCACGACTGGCTGTTCCCGCGCTGCGCGGCTCTGGTGCATCACGGCGGCTCGGGCACCACCCATGCGGGCCTGCGCCACGGGCGGCCGACGCTCGTCTGCCCCGTCTTCGGGGACCAGCCCTTCTGGGGTCGGCTGGTGGCGGCCCGGGGCGCCGGGCCGGAGCCGATCCCCTTGCGCGCCCTCACGGTCGAGCGCCTCGCCGAGGCCCTGCGCGCCCTCGTATCGTCCTCCGCCATGCGCGAGGCGGCGGAGGGCGTCGCCCGGCGGATGCGGGCGGACGGGGGCGCCGCCCGCGCGGCCGCGATCGTGGAGGAGCGCCTGGCGCGCCGACACGGCTGAGGGACGCCCCAGGCTCCGAGCGAGGCGAGGGGCCGTCAGGCGGCCAGGGACGGGATGGCGCCCAGGGCTGCGCGCAGGGCATCCTCACCCGCTGGGGACGATCGGGAACGTCCCGGGTCCAGCCTCTCGCTCCCGGTCAGGGCTGGAGGCCGAAAAGGTCAGCGACACCAAGGGCGGAGAGGAGGGATGGTGCCCAGGGGCGGG
>DASPJU010000539.1:0-2046 GCA_035628475.1 Salinarimonas sp.
CCCACGCCCCGCATCTCCAGGCCCGCCGACTCGACCCTCGCCCGATACGCCGGTACCGTGGCGACGGCCACCCGGTGCCCCCTGGCCTTCAGCGTGCGACCGACGGCCAGGTAAGGATGCAGGTCGCCCAGCGACCCGGCCGTCGCCAACACGATCACGCGAGAACGGCCTCGTAGATCGCCTTCACCGCCGAGGCCTGCCTTCGGTGGTCGTAAAGGCGCAGCGCCTTCTCGCGCCCGGCCCGGCCCATCGCCGCGCACGCGGCGCGGTCGGCCGCCAGCCGCTCGATCGCCCGCGCGATGCCGTCGGGCGTGTCGTCGATGACCAGCCCCGTCGCGCCGTCGTCGACGAGCTCCGGAATCATGCCCCGCCTCGCCCCGATCACGGCCTTGCCCATGGCCATGGCCTCGCGGACGGCGCGGCAGGTGCCGTCGGATCCCGGCACGAGGAAGAGCAGCGCGTCGAAGGACGCCAGCGTGTCGAGGTACGTGTCGCCCAGGTAGCCCGTGAAGGTGACGTTCGTCAGGCCCATCCGGCGGGCGGGTTCGACGGCCACCTCCTCCATGTGCGTGCCGCGGCCGACGATCAGGACGCGCAGGTCCGGCACGTTCGCCCGGCGGACGCCCTCGAGAAGGACGTCGAAGCGCCGGTGCCGCTGCATCCGGGCGACGACCCCCAGGGTGAAGCCCTGACGGGGGACGTCTCTCGGCTGGAAACGCTCCAGGTGCATGGCCGGCTCGATCCGCCACCCTCGCACGCCGAAGGCGGCGACGTCCGCCTCGAGCGCCGTCTGGGAGAACGTGAGATAGCCGTCGGTCAACCGGCGATAGAGGTAGCGCGCGCCGAGCCCGCGGGTCGGCACGGCCTTGTGGTTGGTGCGGACGACCTTGACGCGCCCGGTGCGGCGGGCGGCGCGACCGCCCACGAAGTGGTCGTGGGAGAAATGGGCGTGCAGGAGGTCGTAGTTCCCCAGGATCTTCTCGACGCGGCCGACATCCCCGAGGGCCGAAAAGAGCGACCGCCGCAGGCCGGCGACATGGAGCGGCTCCAGCCCCCGCTCCTTGGCGCGCTTCGGCAGGCTACCCTTCGCGTCGGGCGGTGCCTCCATGCAGGCCAGGTCGGCCTCCACCCCGAGGTCGCGCAGCCCGACGACCAAGTCGAGGGTCGGCTCGGAGGGCCCGGTCCACTTCCAGTCGCCGAAAAGATGGAGGACGCGCATGGACCCGATTCTATCGGGCTATCGGGGTATTGAGCTATTGAGCTATTGAGCTATTGAAAGTCCCCCTGCCCCCCGGGGGGGCCGAGGGATGGTCAGCCCGAGGCGGGGGTCTAGGCGCTGGGGCAAGGATCGGGCCGGCGCGCCGAGGCGTCCGTTCTTTTCATTCCCCCCCGGGGGGGCAAGGGGGGATCTTCAATCACGCAATAGCTCAATAACCCGATAGCCCGATGATCTCAGGCCGCCGGCGGCCGGGGCGCCGATTCCATGGACTTCTCGGCGTTGACGAGCACCTGCCGGACGCGATCCAGCAGGTCCCAGTCCCGGGGGGCGAAGGCCATGCAGAAGCGGGCGTCGGCGCTCGCGCCGTGGAAATCGCCTCTCTTGAGGCGGACGACGGCCCGGTTGTAGCGGGCCAGCAGGTCCTCGGGGTCCAGGCCGATGGCGCGGTCGAGGTCCTCGATGGCGCCGTCGAGGTCGCGCAGCAGGGCCCGGGTGGCCCCGCGGTTGCCGTGGGCTTCCTTGTGGCCGGGCTCCAGCTCGATCACGCGCGTGAGATCGCGGATGGCGTCGTCGAAGGCGTCCAGCCGGAGCTCGATCGTCGCCCGGTTGTAGAGCGCGGTGATCGCTTTCGGGTTGGTGGTGATGGCGCGGTTGAAGTCGGCCAGGGCGCGGCGATGGTGCCCGCGCAGGGCGTGAAGGGCGCCCCGGTTGGTCCGGGCGGTTTCGTTCTCGGGCTGGACCTTGAGAACCTTCGAATAGTCCCCGATGGCGCCGCGAAGGTCCCGCTCGACGATGCGGCTCTTGGCGCGCTCGAGGTAGGCTTCGAG
>DASPJU010000540.1:0-4416 GCA_035628475.1 Salinarimonas sp.
GGTGATGAAGGGGGGGATCTCGGCCCCGAAGCTCTCGCCGTCGGCGATCTTGGCCTCGGCATCCGCCCGCATCGCGGCGCGGCCGAGATTCTCGCGGTGCGCCACGTAGACCATCTCAGGGGTCACGATGCCGGCGCGGGCGAACTCCATCTGCGTGACGAGCTGGCCCGCCGCGCCCGTCCGGATCGTGCGCTGCGCCGGGCAGGGGGCCACCAGCGCGTCGGCGGAGACGTTGCCGTTGTCCTCGGGCCGCACGGCGCGGCCCTGGATCGCGGCGTAGCCGCGCCCCGCGATCCAGGCCTCGCGCAGGGCCGGCAGGCCCGCCGCGAGGTCGACGCGCGCGTTCTCCTCCGTGTAGGGCCCGGACGTGTCGTAGACCCGCACCGACGCCTCCGCAGGATCGGTGAGCTGGATCTCGCGGAACGGGACCTGGATCTCGGGCGCGCCCTCGGGCGCCACGTAGATCTTGCGCGAGCCGCGGATCGGGCCCGTCGTGACGGTCTGGGGCAGGGGCTTCGCGTGGGCGTTCATGGACCTCTCCTCGAGAGATCCGGGTCCGGCGTGATGGCGGCTGCGGCGGCGTGCGCGGTTCCCGTCCCTCCGCCGGTATGACCCGGATCAGGTTCAAGGGTCACGGCGGATCAGCCGAATCTCAGCCCGTCCACGGGCCCCCCTCGGAACGGGGGGAGTTGGCGCCTTTTGCGGGCGGGTGTCAAACCGTTTGCCCCGGAGCGCCAACGAAAAAGCCCCGCCGTGAGGCGGGGCTCTCGTACGCGAGACGCTGACGGTCGCTTATTCGCAGATGCGCACGCGGCGCGTCGTGACCTCGCCGAACTGGTTGACGCGGCGGCGCACCTCGACGCGGCACTCCTCCTCGTCGTCCTCGACGATGACGCGGCGCTGGTTGCGGCGCTCGATCACCTGCTGGTACGGCCGGTCGTCGCGCACGCCGAGGCGCACGCCGCCGGGGCCGACCTCGAAGCCGACCTGCGCCTGAGCCGGCGCCGCGGTGAAGGCGGCGCCGATGGCGAGCACGGCGGCGGTGGAAATCAGGGTGAACTTCGACATATCGAACTCCTCGAAAAGGGGCCACGGCTTTCCAGGAGAACGTCAGCCGGATGGGAGGGTTCCGGACGCAGCGTCGTCGCCGCCGGTCACGAATGATGACGGGACTGAAATACTCAAGGGATGTTCGGGGAGCGGCGGCCCCCTACGCTGGCACGTCGTCCCGCGACGTCAGGAAGCCCGCGAGATCGCTCGTGATGTGGTCGATATGCGGGGCCTTCACGGCCTCCTGCTCGAAGCTCTCCCGGAACGGATCGACGGTCTTCGGCACCACGAGGACCGTGGTCATGCCGAGCTCGTGGGGCACCACGAGGTTCTTGGCGATGTCCTCGAACATGGCGGCGCGGGCGGGCTCGACCGTGTGGCGCTCCAGGAACCGCTCATAGGCCCGCCGCTCGGGCTTGGGCACGAAGTCCGAGGCCGCGATGTCGAACACGTCCTCGAAATGGTCGAGCAGCCCCAGCTTGCGGGCCACGTTCTCGGCATGCCGGCGCGAGCCGTTGGTCAGGATGAGCTTGCGGCCGGGCAGCCGCTCGATCGCGCCGCCCAGCGCGGCGTTGATCTCGATCGAGGAATGGTCGATGTCGTGGGCGAAGTCGAGGAAGTCGTAGGGGTCGACCTGGTAGTCCTCCATGAGGGCCCGCAGGGTCGTTCCGTGCTTGTGATAGAAGAACTTCTGCAACGCCCGGGCCGAGAGCCCGTCCAGGCCGAACAGGTTGGCGATGTAGAGCGTGATGCGCTCGTCCACCTGCGGCCAGACCCGCGCGTCATGCGGGTAGAGCGTGTTGTCGAGATCGAAGACCCAGGTGTCCACATGCGAGAAGCCGCGGGCGTGGGGATCGGAGACGTGGGGCGGGGCTTGCGGGACGGCGGTCATCTCGACGGGTCGGGCAGGGGCGGCCCAGGGAGATAGGAAGGAGCGCGGCCGTTGGAAAGGGGGCGCTCCCCGTTCTCAGGGGGAGAAGGGACGGGGGTAAAGGGTTGCGGCGCAGGAAAGCTCGCTCCCTTCGAACATCCAGCCCTCGGCCCTCGTCCTAAGAGAGGCCGAAGGCTGCGTCTCGAAGGACGGATCCAGAGATTGAGACGATGATGGGGGGCGCCCTTCATCTCCCCTGGCGCGCCCTGGAGCGTGCTTCGAGACGGCCCTGCGGGCCTCCTCGGCGTGAGGGGGAGAACGGGATGAGCCTGGGAGAGCGAACCACCCCATCGTGTCACCCCTCACCCCGGCCCCTCTCGCCTCGGGAGAGGGGAGGCGTCCTATCCCCGCCGGATCAGCGTGCCGGCGCCGTGGTCGGTGAAGAGCTCCAGCAGCACGGCGTGCGGCACCTTGCCGTCGAGGATGACCACCGCCTCGACGCCCTGCTCGAGCGCGTAGATGCAGGTCTCGATCTTGGGGATCATGCCGTCCGTGATGGTGCCGTCGGCGATGAGGCGGCGGCATTCGTCGACGGTGAGCTCAGGCAGAAGGTTCTTCGACTTGTCGAGCACGCCCGGCACGTCGGTGAGCAGGAGGAGGCGCTTGGCGCCCATGGCGCCGGCGATGGCGCCCGCGAAAGTGTCGGCGTTGACGTTGTAGGTCTTGCCGTCCGAGCCCACCGCCACCGGGGCCAGCACGGGGATCAGCTCGGCCTTCAGCACCGCGTCGAGGATCGAGCGGTCGACATGCTCGGGTTCGCCGACGAAGCCCAGATCGACGTGGCGCTCGATGTTGGAATCGGGGTCGATCGTGGTGCGGGTGGCCTTGCGGGCCGTGACCATGTTGCCGTCCTTGCCGCACAGGCCGACGGCCTTGCCGCCCTCGGCGCCGATCCAGCCGACGATCTGCTTGTTGATGGAGCCCGCCAGCACCATCTCGACCACCACGACGGTGGGCTCGTCGGTGACGCGCAGGCCCGCTTGGAACTCGGACTTGATGCCGAGCCGGGTCAGCATCTTCCCGATCTGCGGCCCGCCGCCATGCACCACGATGGGCTTGAGCCCGGACTGCTCGAGAAGCACGATGTCCTCGGCGAAGTCCTCGGCCGCCGCCTGGTCGCCCATGGCGTGGCCGCCATACTTGATCACCACGACCTGCTCGTCGTAGCGCTGCATGTGCGGCAGCGCCTGGACGAGGATCTCGGCGCGCACATGCGCGTTCGGCAGCGGCTCGGTCATGGCATACCCTGATGCAGTCGTCGGATGGGGGTTCGGGCCGGCGTTCTAGCCCAAGCCCGTGGGGATCGGAAGGGCACGCCGTCATTCGGCAGCGGCCCGGATCACCGTCGCGCCGCGAGCCCCGAAGCGCCCGCCAGCAGCCAACCCCCCATCAGGGCGAAGCCGCCGGCCGGCGCCGCGAAGGGGAACAGCGCGACGCCGCGCCACGCCCGCATCGTGAGGTCGCCGCAGAAGAGGCAGAGGCCCGCGACCAGGAGCCAGGCGCCGGCGCGCCCGAGCGGGCCGTGAACGGCGCCCGCGCGGATCAGCGCGGTAAGGGCGAGGAGCGCCGCCCCATGGATGAGCAGGAAGCGCGCGGCGATGTCGAGGGACCCGCCGCCCGTGACATGGGCGGCCGCGGCCGAGAGGGCCACGCCCAGCAGCCCGGCGAGGCCGGCCAGCGCCACGAGGGCGCGGTCGGGGACCTTCACCGCAGCTCGCCCCGATCGAGGAGGAGCTGCGCCACGTCGGCCCGCAGTTCCGCCATGCCTTCGCCGGTGCGGCTGGAGGTGGGGCGGATCCGGGGAAAGGCCGCGGGGCGCTTGGCGGTCGCCTCGTGGATCTGGGCGAGGCGGCGCTCGAGCTCGCCCTTCTTGAGCTCGTCGATCTTGGTGAGCACGATCTGGTAGGAGACCGCCGACCTGTCGAGCCCGTCGAGCACGTCGTCGTCCACGGGCTTGAAGCCGTGGCGGGAGTCGATCAGCACGAAGACCCGGGCGAGGTTGGTGCGCCCGCGAAGATAGTCCTTGATGGCCTGGGTCCAGGCCTGGACCTTCTCCTTCGGGGCCTGGGCGAAGCCGTAGCCCGGCATGTCGACGAGGGAGAAGCGGCCCTCGCCCACGTCGAAGAAGTTGAGCTGCTGCGTGCGCCCCGGGGTGTGGGAGGTGCGGGCGAGCGCGTTGCGGTTGGTGAGCGCGTTGATGAGGCTCGACTTGCCCACGTTGGACCGGCCCGCGAAGGCGAGCTCGAGGCCGCGCGGCGGCGGCAGGTCGTCGGCGCGCGGCGCCGCCCAGTAAAACTCCGCCGAGCCCGCGAAGAGCTTGCGCCCCGCCTCGACGAGATCGGCGTCCAAGGGTTCGCTCATGCGCCGTCTCCCGTGACCTGTCCGTGCGCGCGCCGCAGCGCCTCCAGATCGGCGCCGCAAATCGCCTCCAGGTT
>DASPJU010000541.1:0-3757 GCA_035628475.1 Salinarimonas sp.
TGATGCCCATGCGCGCCGCCGTCTTCACCTCGGGCGGGATGACCGTCCCCGCGGGGAAGCTGTAGCCGTTGATGACCACGCGATCGTCGCTCATTGGGCACCTCCGGCGCGCTCCAGCGAGTCGAGGATGATGCGGGCGCCCTCGACCACGACGCTCGTCGCGGCGTCGCCCAGCCCCGCCGCCTCGAACAACTCGACGTAGCGCGGCAACACCTCGTCGACCAGGAAGCCGCGAAGGCGAGCCACGTCG
Source organism: Salinarimonas sp. (assembly GCA_035628475.1). Taxonomy (GTDB): domain Bacteria; phylum Pseudomonadota; class Alphaproteobacteria; order Rhizobiales; family Beijerinckiaceae; genus Salinarimonas_A. The sequence goes on from DASPJU010000541.1 coordinate 251, forward strand.
TCCTCGGCCCGCTCCACCGCGTCGCACAGGTCGGCGAGGTCCGCGGGGGCGTGGGCGATGAGGGTGGCGTCAGCCTCGCTCTCCGGCGACAGATCTGCCGTCAAGCAAACGAAGTCGCCCACCCGTCCGGGATAGGTTTCGCGACCGATGACGAAGGCGTTGCGGTCGCGCTCCATGAACCACGGCCCCATCAACGCCGCCGCCAGCCGCCCCCGGACCTCCGCCACGAGGGCGGTCGCGTCTTGCGGCATCACGCCACCCCCTTGCAGCCGGACGCCTCGCGGGCGCCCATCGGGATGGCCTCGCTGTAGGGGCGGGCCTTCTTCGCCTCGGCGAGCTCCATCTGCAGTTCGCCGATGCGTTGGGCCGCGCTCCACAGACGACTCTCCAACTCCTTGCAGCGCGCGGACGCGTCCGCGGCCAGGAAGGCGTTCATCTGGCCCTTGATGTCGGCGAGGTCGGCGCCGGTGAAGGTGACGGTGATGCTCATGCCGCCACCGCCTTGCGGAAGGCCAGGAACTCCGCCACGTCGGCCAGGCGCCGAACCACCTCGCCGCCCTTGTGGACCGCGATGAAGCCTTCGTCCACGCTCCAGAAGTAGCCGCGCTCCATCAGCGCCTTGGCCGCCGCGCAGAACGTGCGATCGCTCGACAGCATCGACTCGGTGAGCTTCGGCCGGTGCACGGGTGCCTTGGGGTTCCACCAGCGCTGACCATCGCTGACGATGCCCGGGATGATGGCGTCGCAGAGGTCGTCGTACTGGTCGCGGGACAGGGAGCGCGGGTCGTTGCCCGCGCCCCCCATCACCTGGTCGACCAGCTCGCGCACCTCGTCCGCGTCGAGCCCGTTGTCGCGCCCGATGGCGAACAGCCGGGCCACCTGGGCCTGGGAGCGGCCGGGGTCGGCCGCGACGCGCAAGACCGGCACGGCTAGAACTCGCCCGCCGGCGGCACGATGTCCGACACGACGCTGTAGGGGTCGCCGTTCTTCCCCGCCTTGTCCGTGACCTTGATGGACACGTTGGCCCCGATCAGGCCGTCCGTGTCGAAGTCGATGGGGCGGCCGTCCGGCGACAGCAAGCCCTCGGTGCCGACGATGGCGCCGACCCACGTCCAGTTCTTCGGCACCTGGCCGCCCGGCGCCCCCGGGCCCCAGGCCATCGAGGTGACGCCCTCGATCGTGTACACGTCGCCCGTGCGCTTGCTGGTGACCTCGAACTCCCAGCAGAGCATCGGCTTCTTCTGGCCGGGCTTCTTCGGGTCGTCCATCTCGAACTGGCGGATGTTCACCAACGTCGCCGGGTAGGTGCCGGACGGGATGTGCACCTTGACGAAGTCGCCGCCGCCGGTGGGGGTCAGGATGGGCATCTGGTGCTCCTTTCGGTGTGCCCTCTACGGGTCGCGCTAGTCCCCTGCCTTGTTCAACGCCGGGAGGGGAACCCCGGTCGGACCACGGCTAGGCCGCGGTTTCGGCTTGCGGTTCGGGTAGGCACGCCTCGCACGGCTCGCTGCCGACGATGCCGTAGAACCGGCACCCGGGGCCGCCCTCGTCGAGGTAGCCGACCTCGTCCCAGCCGTACACGGGCACCTCGCCCAGGCCGTTGCAGGTCGAGCACGGCATCACGCGGACCTCCGCGCGTCCGCCGCCACGTCGGCCACGGGCAGGCGGCCCAGGATCAGGTCGCCCGTCGACGCCCGGAAGGCCTTGCGCCGCGCGGCCAGGTCGTCCAGGGCCGGCTTGGCCCAGGCGCGCAACTCGGCGAGGGCCCGCTTGTCCCGGCCCAGCAGGACCCGGTCGCCGGCCCGGCGCGAGTACATCGCGTTGAGCAGGTGCACGGCGCGGTAGGCGCGGTAGTAGTGGCGGATAACCGAGAACGGCATCAGCGTGCCCTCCGCATCGGCCGCGCCAGGCGCGCGAGCGTCGTCGTGATGAGGTGCCAGCGGCGGTCCTTGCAGCCGTGACAAGTGCAGATTGTTAAATCCACGTCCCGTGTCCTTTCAGGCTTGTTGGTGGCCATGACCACCGCCGTGTTAAGCTATGTAACGAAACAGGTAACCCGGCGAAACGAAGCGCCCGCGCGGATAATCGCGGTCGCCGGGGCTAGGACGCGCTTCCTTCCAGGGGGAGGGCGTTTCCGCAGGCCAGGCAGTAGCAGCCGTCGGTGACGACCTCGTAGCAGGGCGTCCGGTCGGGACGCGGGGCCAGGAGGCCCGCGGCGGCCAGCGTCCGGATGTGGTGGTGCGCGGTCGACGTGGACTGGAGGCCCACGCCCTCGCAGATGCCGCGGATCGTCGGCACCCGCCCGCCGTTCGCCCGCGCGTGCCGCAGGATGAACATCAGCACCCGCGCCTGCGTCGGACCGAGGTGGTTCGTCGCGGTCACGCGCTCGCCTCCCTCTTGGCCTCGGCGGCCTCGCGGGCCAGGCGGGCGTAACGCTCGTCGCGGGACTCGAGCACCTGCTGGAGCACCTCCAGGAACCGCTCCGCCGGGTCCCGCTCGTCGGCGTCCTTCTTCTTGGGCATCGGGGGCTCCTTTCTACGAGGCCGCGGGGGTGTCGCTTGCGGTTTCCTGAAAGGTGGGGGCGTAAAAAACCGTCCAGTCCACCCCCAGCGCCTTTGCAATCTTCTCGACGCTGCCCGGTCGCGGCTCGATGTTGCTCTTGGGGTTCTCCAGGTCGTACACCGTCGCAACCCCAACGCCGGCCTTCTGTGCGAGCTTCGGCTTGCTAAGACCCGCTTGCTCACGTGCGCTTGTGAGCGCCTGCCGTTGGAACTTCACTTGCATCACCTCCTTACAGGTTCCTGTAAGAATATTACGGATTCCCGTAAGGCGTCAAGCATTTTTTTCAGAAAACCGGAAGGATGGTCGCTTATGCTGGTCTTACGGGAAAGCGAAATGCCAGCAGTCGCAGAGAACGCCTTGGGAACCACACGGCTTGGCGATTACGTCGCCAGGATTCGACGCGAGAAAAACCTTAGCCTTCCAGAAATCCGTAGGCGTGGCGGTCCTGGCGCATCTACGGTCAACGGCATTGAGAACGGCACGACACCAGACCGTCCCAAGCGCTCCACACTGGAGAAGTTGGCGCGCGGTCTAGGTGTCCCGCTCGCCGAAGTCCTCGAGGCCGCGGGCGAATTGCTGCCCGAAGACGCCCCGCCGCCTCGCCAACCCCACCCTGTGACCGTCCTCCCCGGGCGCCTGGTCGAGCGGATGACCGACTGGGAGCGCGAGGTGTTGGACCTCATGCACGAGGCGGACATGAGCCACGGGGTCCTGATGACCCCCGACTTCTGGGCGCGCCCGCCGGAGGCACGCGCCCGGTTCCTGGTAACGGTCGAGGACGGCGCGCGCAAGGCGCTGGAGATGAAGCGGCAGATCGAGGAGCGGCGGCGTGTCCAGGAAGATTGACCCCATCTTCTTCGGGGCGGATGGCGACCTTCGCGCCATCGAACGGGACTTCGCGGACATCCTGGCGCGCTACGACGTGGGGCTTTCCCCGGCCTGCGG
>DASPJU010000542.1:0-2329 GCA_035628475.1 Salinarimonas sp.
GCCCAAGCACTACAAGGGCGCCATCCAATCCGCGGCGGGCTACACCAACATCGACATGACGGCGAAGTACGACGCCCGCAACCCGACGGCGCTGCGGCGCCTGATCGGCGCCGGCGCCCAGCTGCGCCCCTTCTCGCAGGAGATCATGGAGGCTGCCTTCAAGGCCGCCAACGAGCTCTACGACGACATCGCCGGCAAGAACGCGGACTTCAAGAAGGTCTACGACGCCTACCGCGCCTTCCGCGGCGAGGAGTACCTGTGGTTCCAGGTGGCCGAGTACGGCTTCGACAACTTCATGATCCGCGCCCGCTCCCGCGGCTGATCCCGCCTTCCGGCGACCGGCGGGCCATCGCGCCCGCCGGTCGCACCTAGCCCTCCGCGAACCGGGCGAAGTTTCGCGCCACCGCCTCGTAGACCGGCCGGCGGAACGGCACCACCAGGCGAGGCACCTCGGCGAGGCGCTCCCAGCGCCAGGCGTCGAATTCCGGAGGCGCGCCCGGCGCCGCCCGGGCCACGTCGATCTCGGCCTCCTCTCCCGTGAAGCGCATGGCGAACCAGAGCTGGCGCTGGCCGCGGAACGCCGCGAGCCGGTGCGGCGGGCCCGCATAGGGCGGGAAGTCGTAGGCGAGCCAGTCCGGCGCCACGGCCAGCACGTCGGCGCTCGTGACGCCCGTCTCCTCGTCGAGCTCGCGGCGGGCCGCCGCCTCCAGGTTCTCGCCCTCGTCGATTCCGCCCTGGGGCATCTGCCACTCGAGACCCGGCAGCACGATCTCGGGCCCGTCGTCGCCGATGCGCCGAGCGACGAGCACGCGCCCGCGCCGGTCGAAGAGGCAGATGCCGACATTGGGGCGATAGGGCTTGCTCATGGGGCCTCGCGCGGCGTCGCGCCTTTGTGGCGCGGCGCGCGGGGCCCTGCCAAGGGCCGGTTGTCCCGCCCTCCCCTGCCGGCTAAGGTTCGCGCCCAGGACCTCCCGCGAAGCCGCCATGACCTTCACCGTCTTCGCCGCCGTCATCGCCGCCGCGGCGATGCACGCGGGCTGGAACGCCGTCCTCAAGGTGCGGCTCGATCCCTTCCTGAGCATGGCCCTGATCACCGGCGCGGCGGGCATCGCGGCGCTGCCCCTCCTCGTGGTGTTCGGATTTCCCCGCGCCGAGGCCTGGCCGTGGCTGTCGGCCTCGCTCGTCCTGCATCTCGCCTATTACGCGGCGCTCACCGAGGCCTATCGCCGGGCCGACATGAGCCAGATCTACCCCATCGCCCGGGGCGGGGCGCCGCTCCTGACCGCGACCGCCTCGGTGACCCTGCTGCACGAGCCCGTGGGCGCCGTGGCGCTCGCCGGCATCGGCGTGCTGGGCGCCGGGGTGATCCTGATGTCGCTGAAGGGCCGCCGGCGCGGGGCCGCCTTCGATCCCGTCGCGATCGACTTCGCGGCGCTCACCGCCGTGGTCATCTGCGGCTACACGCTGGTGGACGGGATCGGGGCGCGCGCCGCGGGCGATCCCCACGCCTATTCGGCCGCCCTCTTCGTCATCGACGGCGTGCCCCTGCCGCTCCTCGCCCTGTGGCGGCGCGGCGTGGCGGGCGTCAAGCCGGCACTGGCCGTGCTCGGGCCGGGCTTCGCGGGCGGGATCATGTCGCTCGGGGCCTACTGGATCGCGATCTGGGCCATGACCGTCGCGCCGATCGCCCTGGTGGCGGCCCTGCGGGAGACGAGCGTGCTGTTCGCCGCGCTCATCGCGGTCGTGGTCCTGAAGGAACCCCTGGCGCCGGCCCGGGTCGCCGCGGGGGCGCTCATCCTGTGCGGCCTGGCGCTGATCCGCCTGCAATAGCCCCCGGGATCGGCCCGGCCTCTCGGACGCGCCGGTCGAGAGCCGTTTCCGTCGACACGGAATCGGCTCTCGATTGTGCACGGTCGCGTTTTTGCTATCGCTGCCCTTCGGGTCTTCACGTGAGCCGGATCCACCTCACGCGAAAACGCTCTAGCGCGCCGCCGCCTCGATCCCGCCGACCAGCCCCGTCGTCCCGAGGGCGGCGTCGCGCTCGCGCAGGCGCGATTCGGCGAGTTCGCCCCCCGCCTCGAGGATCGGATAGGCCACGGCCGTGAGGTGGCCGTGGATGCGCTTGAAGTCGCGCAGGATGTCGAGGTGGATCGCGCTCGTCTCGATCGACTCCGCCCGCCCGTCCCGCAGGCGCGTGAAATGGCTCTCGGCGGCGACGCGCTCCACGGTGCGGGTCACGGCCTTCTCCCCGAACAGGCGGCGTGCGAGCGCCACGTCGCGGGTCGCGAAGACGTTGAGCGACAGGCGCATCGTGTCGGTCAGATGGCCG
>DASPJU010000543.1:0-2686 GCA_035628475.1 Salinarimonas sp.
ACCTGCGCCGGTTCGGGCGCCGCCGCCTGACCGTGGTGGGCATCGCGGAGGCCGCCGGCATGACCCACGCCAACGTCTACCGCTACTTCCCCTCGAAGCTCGACCTCGTCGACGCGGTCGTGGCGCAATGGCTCAAGGGGATCGAGGTCGACCTCGCCGCGATCGCGGACGCGCCCGACCCGGCCGACGACAAGCTCGAGCGCCTCATCGTGGCGATCGCCCGCGCCCATCGCGACTGCCTCCAGCACGACCCGAACCTGTTCGACGTCTACGTAGCGGCGGCGGAGGCCCTGCGGCCCGTGGTGCGCAAGCACCGCGCCCGCCAGCGACAGCTCCTGGAGCGGGTGCTGGACGAGGGGATCGCCGCGGACGCGTTCCAGCCGCGCGACCGCGACCGGGCGGCCGCCTTCGTGATCGACGCCGTGCACCGCTTCATCAATCCCATTTCCGTGCGCGCGGACGCGGACGTGCCGCGCGACGTCCTGGACACGCGCCTGAGCGTCATGATCCGGGTGATCTTGCGCTCGCTGGCCACCGGGGGCGTGTAATTCGACACGAAGGATGACATTTTCTGTCGTTTGTAACAGGGCGGTTTTCGGGGAAGGCCGGCCGCTCCGGACCGGTCCGCGTCACCGCCAAGCCGCTCCCCTGCTTGAGGAAATCCGATCCGCCGCGGGGCTCGGCCCGTCCCCCGACCCGTCGGCGGAAGCGGGCGCGCGGCCCGCAAAGGGTTGAAGCGCCGAGGGGTTTCGGTCAAAGAGGCGCCCATCGGCCGCGGCGTGCGGCCCCCAAGCTCGAGGTCAGGCCCCATGGCACGCAAGAAGCTCGCCCTCATCGGCGCAGGACAGATCGGTGGCACCCTGGCCCATCTCGCCGGCCTCAAGGAGCTCGGCGACGTGGTGCTGTTCGACATCGCCGAGGGCGTGCCCCAGGGCAAGGGCCTGGACATCGCCGAGTCCGCTCCCGTGGACGGCTTCGATGCCCGCTACACGGGCGCGCAGGACTATTCCGCGATCCAGGGCGCCGACGTCGTGATCGTCACGGCGGGCGTGCCGCGCAAGCCCGGCATGAGCCGCGACGACCTGCTCGGCATCAACCTGAAGGTCATGGAAGCGGTCGGCAACGGCATCAAGCAATACGCCCCCGACGCCTTCGTGATCTGCATCACCAACCCGCTCGACGCGATGGTCTGGGCGCTGCAGAAGTTCTCGGGACTGAACCCCAACAAGATCGTCGGCATGGCGGGCGTGCTCGATTCCGCGCGCTTCCGCCACTTCCTCGCCGAGGAGCTCGAGGTCTCGGTGGAGGACGTGACGGCCTTCGTGCTCGGCGGGCACGGCGACGACATGGTGCCGCTCGTGCGCTACTCGTCCGTGGGCGGCGTGCCGCTGCCCGACCTCGTCAAGATGGGCTGGCTCTCGCAAGGGGACCTGGACGCCATGGTGGAGCGCACCCGCAAGGGCGGGGGCGAGATCGTGGCGCTGCTCAAGACGGGCTCGGCCTATTATGCTCCGGCCTCCTCGGCCATCGCGATGGCGGAGAGCTATCTCAAGGACCAGCGCCGCATGCTGCCCTGCGCGGCGCTGCTCTCGGGCCAGTACGGCATCGACGGTCTCTTCATCGGCGTGCCGGTGGTGATCGGGGCGAACGGCGTCGAGCGGGTGGTGGAGATCGAGTTCTCGGCCGAGGAACAGGCGATGTTCGAGAGGTCGGTGGCCTCCGTGAGCGGCCTCGTCGACGCCTGCAAGACCATCAATCCCTCGCTCGCCTGATCGCGCGAGCCCTCACGACCCCGAGCCCCGAGAGAGGCGTGCATGAACATCCACGAATATCAAGCCAAGGCCGTCCTCAAGGAGTTCGGCGTGCCGGTCTCCCCGGGCCGGGCGATCCTGAAGGCCGAGGAGGCCGAGGCCGCCGCGCGCGAGCTCGGGGGGCCGCTCTGGGTGGTGAAGAGCCAGATCCACGCCGGCGGGCGCGGCAAGGGTAGGTTCAAGGAGACGGAAGCGGGCGAGAAGGGCGGCGTGCGCCTCGCCAAGTCCGTCGAGGAGGTGGGCGAGTTCGCCCGCCAGATGCTCGGGCGCACGCTGGTCACGATCCAGACCGGCGAGGCCGGCAAGCAGGTCAACCGCCTCTATATCGAGCACGGCTCGGACATCGAGGCGGAGTTCTACCTCTCGATGCTCGTCGACCGCGCGACCTCGCGCGTCGCCTTCGTGGTCTCCACCGAGGGCGGCATGGACATCGAGAAGGTGGCCCACGACACGCCCGAGAAGATCGTGACCTTCGCGATCGATCCGGCGACGGGCGTGATGCCCCACCACGGGCGCAGGGTCGCCAAGGCGCTCGGCCTCAAAGGTCCCCTCGCCAAGGAAGCCGAGGATCTCGTCGCCAAGCTCTACGCGGTCTTCATGGCCAAGGACATGAGCATGCTCGAGATCAACCCGCTCATCGTCACGAAGGACGGGCATCTGCGCTGCCTCGACGCCAAGATCTCGTTCGACTCGAACGCGCTCTACCGGCACCCGGACGTGGTGGCGCTCCGCGACGTGACCGAAGAGGACGAGAAGGAAATCGAGGCCTCGAAATACGACCTCGCCTACATCGCGCTGGACGGCACCATCGGCTGCATGGTGAACGGCGCGGGCCTCGCCATGGCGACCCTCGACATCATCAAGCTCTACGGCGA
>DASPJU010000544.1:0-6206 GCA_035628475.1 Salinarimonas sp.
ACCGAGGTCGTCGCCAAGGCGCGCACGCTGGCCGGCCAGCCCGACCCGGTGGACGACGCGGGCGCGGAGGACCAGCAGGCGGACGGCTGCACCGGGGCGGTCATCCTGCCCGAGCGCAGCGCCGACGGCCGCCTGATCCACGGCCAGAACTGGGATTGGCGGCCCGAATGCGCCGACACCGCCATCGTGCTGCGGATCCGTCGCGACCACGGTCCGGACGTCCTCACCTTCGTGGAGGCGGGCGGCCTCGGCCGGCACGGCATGAACGCGGCGGGCCTGGCGGTCAGCGGCAACTATTTGCGCTGCGACCGGGATTACCAGGGCGAGGGCGGCGTCCCGCTCGCGCTGGTGCGGCGCAAGGCCATGGACCAGGAGCACGTGGCGCTCGCCATGCGGGCCATCGCGACGACGCCGAAGGCCTGCGCCACCAACATGATCGTCAGCCACAAGGCGGGCTTCGCGGCCGATTACGAATGCGCCCCCGACGAGGCCTTCCCGCTCCTGCCCGAGGACGGCCTCCTCGTGCACGCCAACCATTGGGTCAGCCCGACGGCGCTGGCGAAGCTGCGCGACACCGGCACGGCCACGGCGCCCGACAGCCTCTACCGGGACTGGCGCGTCCGCCGGCTGCTCGACCAGCCCCGTCGCGGGCTCACGGTCGCGGACCTCAAGGCGGCCCTGTTCGACGACTTCCTGTCGCCCTACTCGGTCTGCCGGCCGCCGCGGCCGGGCCTGCGCGGCGACATCTCGGCGAGCGTCGCCATGATCGTCATGCAGCCGGAGGCCGGGGTGATGGAGGTGGCGCCGCTGCCGGCGCTGAACCGGACCTTCACCCGCTACAGCCTCGTCGACGAGCCGCGCACGCTCGCGGAGGCGGCGGAATAGAACAAGCGGGAGGGAAAGCGATGAGGTCGGTTCGTCTCACGGTCTTGCTGGCGGGGCTCCTGGCGGCCCCCGTCGGGGCGTCCGCCCAGACCCTCACCATCGCCTCGAAGGCGGACATCCGAGGCACCAACCCGGGGGTCAACCGGGACGGCGAGACCGACGCCGTCGCCTTCCACATGGTCGAGGGCCTCGTGGCCTACCAGGAGGGCGGCACGGTCGGGCCGATGCTGGCCGAGGCGGTCGAGCTCTCGAGCGACGGGCGCACCTACACGTTCCGCCTCCGCAAGGGGGTGAAATTCCACAACGGCGCCGAGATGACCTCGGCGGACGTCCTGTGGAGCTGGAACCGCTACATGGATCCGAAGACGGACTGGCGCTGCCGGTCCGAGTTCGACGGCCGCAGCGGGATCAAGGTCGAGGCCGTGGAGGCCCCCGATCCCCACACGGTCACCATGCGGATCGACCGGCCGCAATCGCTCTTCCTCGACAGCCTGGCGCGTCCCGATTGCGGCATGACGGGCATCCTGCATCGGGACTCGGTCAATCCCGACGGCAGCTGGAAGGCGCCGGTCGGGACCGGTCCGTTCCGCTTCGGGGAATGGCGCCGAGGCCAGTCCGTCACGCTCCTCCGCTTCGACGACTATGCCGCCCTGCCGGGCAAGCCGGACGGCTTGACCGGCGGCAAGCGCCCGCTCGTCAGGGAGGTCCGGTTCCTCGTCGTTCCCGATCCCTCGACCGTGAAGGCCGGCCTGCAATCGGGCAGCCTGGATGCGGCCGAGGTGCCGGATTCGGACCTCGCCGAGCTCTCGAAGGACAGCCGCGTCAAGCTCCATATCGGCTCCACGGCGGCGCGCCACGCGGTCCTGTTCCAGACGACGGACCCGCTCTTCAAGAGCGCCAAGATGCGCCAGGCCATCGCGGCGGCGCTCGACGTGAACGAGATCGTCGCCATCGCCTCCGACGGGCGCGCCAAGGCGAACGGCTCGACCATCAACATGCGCTCGCCCTATTACAGCGCCGTCCAGGCGCGAGGGGCGAAGCACGATCCCGCGCTCGCCCGCAAGCTCCTGGCCGAAGCCGGCTACAAGGGCGAGCGCATCCGCATCACCACGAACAACCGCAAGAGCGTGCCGAGCTTCAACATCGCCGTGGTGATCCAGGCGATGCTGCAGAACGTCGGCGTCGCCGCCGACCTCGAGGTCGTCGAGTGGGCGACGCACATGGACCGGTTCCTGAAGGGCAACTACCAGGTCATGGTCCATTCCTACTCGTCCCGCCTCGATCCGGCGCTGAGCTTCGAGCACTTCATGGGACCCAAGGACAAGCAGCCGCGAAAGGTGTGGGACGATCCCGAGGCGCAGGCGCTCCTGGAGAAGGCGACCGCGATCTCGGACGCCGAGGAGCGCCAGAAGATCTTCGACCGCCTGCACGAGCGCATGCTGGACGACATGCCGCTCCTCATCCTGTTCAACCCCATCGACGCCTGGGCGACGACGCGGCGCGTCGAGGGATTCACGCCCTGGGAGGGCAGCGCGCGCGCCTGGGAGACGAGCGTGAGGCCTTGAGCGATCGGCGGCTCGCGGGGCCGGCGGGGATAGGACGGCGATGCTGCGCTTCGCGCTGAACCGGATCGCCATGGCGGTCCCCACGCTCCTCATCATGGCGGTGTCGGTATTCGCGCTGATCCGCCTGATCCCGGGCGACCCAGCCTCGCTGATGCTGGGGGACCTGGCGGACCCGGTGAGCCTGTCCGACCTGCGGGCCCGGCTCGGCCTCGATCGGAGCCTGCCGGAGCAGTTCGCGATCTGGTTCGGCAACGTGCTCGCGGGCGACCTCGGGCGCTCCATCACCTCGAACCAGCCCGTCCTGGCGCTCGTGCTCGAGCGGTTCTCGGTGAGCGCGCAGATCGTGGTGGCGGCCGTCCTGTTCGCGAGCCTCGTCGCGGTGCCGGCCGGGATGGTCGCGGCCTGGCGGCAGAACGGTCCGCTGGACGTCGCGGTCGTCGCGCTCTCGACCCTGCTCCTCTCGATCCCGACCTTCTGGCTCGGCCTTCTCCTGCTGCTCCTGTTCGGGCTGAAGCTCGGCTGGCTCCCCGTGGTGGGCTACGTCTCCTTCGGCGAGGATCCCTGGAGGGCGCTGCTCTACATCGTGCTGCCGGTCGCGACCCTGTTCCTGCACGAGATCGGGGTGCTCGTCCGGATGGCGCGCGCGAGCACGCTGGAGGTGCTGCGGCTCGACTACATCACCCATGCCAGGGCCAAGGGCCTGTCGGAGGGAGCCGTCCTGTGGCGGCACGCCTTCCGCAACGCGTTCGGGCCGACCTGGACGCTCATCGGCCTCGTGCTCGGCAACCTGCTCGGCGGCATCGCCGTGGTCGAGACGGTGTTCACGATCCCGGGGCTGGGGCGGCTTCTCGTCGACGCGATCTTCGCCCGCGACTACCCCGTCATCCAGGGCTGCCTGCTCTTCGTCGCCTTCACGTATGTCATGGTGAACCTCGTGGTCGACCTGCTGTATCCCGTCTTCGATCCGCGGGTGGCGCTCGAATGACGGGGCGGCGCCTCCCTCCCAACCTCGTGATCGGAGGCCTCATCGTGGGCGCGGTCGTGGCGGCGGCGATCGTCGGCGCGGTCTGGACGCCCTACGACCCGCTCCGGATCAACTATCGCGCCCGCTTCGTGCCGCCGGGGGGATCCGCCTTCCCGCTCGGCACGGACGAGTTCGGCCGCGACGTGCTGAGCAGGCTGCTCGCCGCGGCCGCGACGAGCCTGTGGATCAGCCTTCTGACGGTCTCGTTCGCGGCGACGGCCGGCACCCTGATCGGCCTGTTCAGCGGCTTCGCGCGCGGCTGGATCGATCGGGTCCTAATGGCCTTCAACGACGCCCTGCTCGCCTTTCCGGGGATCCTGCTGGCCCTGGGCCTGCTCGCCGTGGTCGGCGCCAACAAGTACGGCATCGTCCTGGCGCTGGGGCTCGCCTACGCGCCCTCCGTCGCCCGGGTGGTGCGCGGCACCGTGCTGTCCCTGCGCGAGCGCGAGTTTGTCGAGGCCTCCCGGGTGATGGGGAACTCGGAGGCCTTCACGATGGCGCGGCACATCCTGCCCAATTGCGTCGCGCCGCTGACCGTCCTGGCGACCTCCATGTTCGGATGGGTGCTGCTGGCCGAGAGCGCGCTGAGCTTCCTGGGGCTGGGCGTCCCGCCGCCCGCGCCGACCTGGGGCAACATGCTGGCCGCGAGCCGCCCCTTCATGGGGCAGGCCGTCTGGCTCGGGGTGCTGCCGGGCCTGTGCATCTCGCTGACGCTGCTCGGCATCAACCTCCTGGGCGACGCCGTTCGCGACCGGCTCGACCCGCGCATGCGGGGCGTCGCGTGAGCGCCCCGGCCACCCCTCTCCTGAGCGTCGACGGCCTGACCCTCGCGGCGGCGCGCACCGGGCTCGCCGTGGTGGACGGATTCGACCTCGTCCTCGCGCCGGGCGAGGTCGTGGGCATCGTCGGCGAATCCGGCTCCGGCAAGACGATGGCGGCGCGGGCGATCATCGGCCTGCAGCCGCCGGCGATCCGCCGTCGCGCCGGATCCATCCGCTTCGAGGGCCATGACCTGACCGCCGCGTCGCCGGAGGAGCTGCGGCGCATCCGGGGCGCGCGGATCGGCATGGTCTTCCAGGAGCCCATGACCTCGCTGAACCCCTCCATGACGATCGGCCGCCAGCTGGAGGAGGGCCTCGCGCTCCACCGGGGCCGGGCTCTCGACGCGGCGGCGCGGCGGGCGCGCATCCTCGAGATGCTCCGGCGCGTGGGCCTGGGCGACCCGGAAGGGGCGCTTCGCGCCTATCCGCACCAGTTCTCCGGCGGCATGCGCCAGCGGATCATGCTCGCCTCCGTCATGCTCCTGGAGCCGGCGCTCCTGATCGCGGACGAGCCGACGACGGCGCTCGACGCCGTGATCCAGCGCGACGTGCTCGACCTGATGCTGGGCCTCACCCGCGACCACGGCACCGCGGTCCTGCTCATCAGCCACGACCTCGCGATGGTGGCCCGCTACACGGATCGGGCGCTCGTCATGCAGCGGGGGCAGGTCGTGGAGGAGGGACGCACCGCCGACCTCCTGGCGGCTCCTCGCCACGCCTATACCCGCCGGCTGCTCGCCGCCCTTCCGCGGCGCACGCCGGCCCGCCCGCGCCCCGCGGTCCCGCCCTCCCCGCTCGTCGAGGTGCGGGACCTCGTCGTCGAGTACGCGTCGCGCGCGGGGCTGTTCCGGCGCGCGGCCGCTCCCAAGCGGGCGCTCCAGGGCGTGTCGCTCACCGTCGCGCCGGGCGAGGTGGTGGCGCTGGTGGGCGGCTCGGGCTCGGGCAAGACCACGCTCGGGCGCGCCGTCGCGGGCCTCGTCCGCCCGAGCGCCGGCGAGATCAGGTATGCCGGCCGGCCCATCGGCCGTGCCGAGCCCGGCTGGCGCGACTATCGCCGGAACTGCCAGATGGTGTTCCAGGATCCCTATGGCTCCCTCGACCCGCGCATGACCGTCGAGGCGCTCGTCGCCGAGGCGCTTCGGCAGGAAGAGGGCATGACGGCCGCCTTGCGGGCGACGCGCGTGGGAGGCGTCCTGGAGGAGGTGGGCCTCGGCGGGCCCGATTATCTGGGCCGCTACCCTCACGAGCTGTCGGGCGGGCAGCGCCAGCGGGTCGCCATCGCCCGCGCCGTCGCGCGCCGTCCCGCCTTCGTGATCGCGGACGAGCCGGTCTCGGCGCTCGACGTGACGGTCCGGGCCCAGGTGCTCGACCTCCTGGCGGAGCTGCAGGCGAAATACGGATTCTCATGCCTGTTCATCAGCCACGATCTCGGCGTCGTCGAGCAGGTGGCGGACCGGGTCGTGGTGATGAGCGAGGGGCGCGTCGTCGAGGAGGGGGACCGCGATCAGGTCTTCGATCGACCCGGGCATGCCTATACGCGTCGCCTGCTCTCGGCGATCCCGACGCTGGAGCTTGCCGAGGGCTCGGACACGGCAGGTGTGCGCCTCCGGTGGCGGCACGAAGCAGCGGACCTGCCTCCGCCGGAGCCACGATCCGCGGACGCCGGGTGAGGGGGCCCGAGGTGCGGCGGCACGATCGATCGCCGTGCCGCGGGGGGAGCGCGCGCCGGGTCGGGAGCGAGCACGTCGCCCTGCGGACCCGCGGCCTGGAGCGCATGCGGGCCTTCCATGACGGCCATGTCGGGGCGAGCCCCGAGGGCCGGCGCCGCCCGTTCGGATCCACCTTCCTCACCTTGGCGTCGGGCGCCCGGCGGGAGCCGATGACGCTGGCGGGCGTCGACGCGCCGCGCCG
>DASPJU010000545.1:0-2525 GCA_035628475.1 Salinarimonas sp.
CCTGGTGGTGCGGGCGGGCCTCAAGGACGGCGAGCGGATCGTGATCCGCGGCGCCGAGACCATCAACCAGATCCGCTGAAGCCGAGACGAGCCATGTTCAACTTCCTCGTCTCGTCGAGCCTGCGCAACAGGCTCTTCGTCCTCGCTGCAGCCCTCGTGCTCATGGCCTACGGCAGCTACGTGCTGCCGCGGGTGCCCGTGGACGTCTTCCCCGACCTCAACCGCCCGACCGTCACCCTGATGACGGAGGCCGAGGGGCTCGCGCCGCAGGAAGTCGAGCAGCTCGTCACCTATCCGCTTGAGACCGCCATGAACGGCATGCCGGGCGTGCTCCGCGTGCGCTCGGTCTCCGGCGTCGGCCTCTCGATCACCTATGTCGAGTTCGACTGGGGCACCGACATCTACCGCTCGCGCCAGCTCGTGGCCGAGCGCCTCGCCCTGGTGCGGGAGCAGCTTCCCCGGGGCGTGAACCCGCAGATGGGGCCGGTCTCCTCGATCATGGGCGAGATCATGCTCGTCGCCGTCACGGGCGAGGGCATCTCGCCCATGGAGGTGCGCGAACTCGCCGACTTCACCATCCGCCCTCAGCTCCTCAACATCGCGGGCGTCTCACAGGTCATCCCCATTGGCGGCGAGGTGCGGCAGTATCGGGTGACGCCGAACGTCGCCGCGCTGCAAGCGCTCGACGTCACGCACGAGCAGGTCGAGCTCGCCGTGACGCGCTTCGGCACCAACACGGGCGGGGGCTTCGTCGACCAGCACGGGCGGGAATACCTCATCCGCAACGTCGGTCTCACCCGGCGGCTGGAGGACCTGCGCAACACCGTGGTGCTCCACCGCCAGGGTCAGCCCATCTTCCTGCACCAGGTCGCTCAGGTGGACTTCGCGCCCCAGGTCAAGCGCGGCGACGCCGGCTTCCAGGGCAAGCCCGCCGTGATCATCGGCATCCAGAAGCAGCCCGATGCCGACACTGTGCCATTGACCCAGAAGGTCGAGGCGGCGCTCGCCGAGATCCAGAAGACCCTGCCCAAGGGGGTGTCCGCGACGAACGTACAGTTCCGTCAGGCCACCTTCATCGAGACCTCCATCGCGAACGTCGAGCGCGTCCTGTTGGAGGCGGCGGCGGTCGTCGGGGTGATCCTGATCCTGTTCCTCATGAACGTGCGGGCCACCGTGATCTCGCTCACGGCGATCCCGCTCTCCATCCTCGCCACGGTCCTGGTCTTCCACTTCTTCGGGCTGACCATCAACACCATGACCTTGGGCGGCCTCGCCATCGCTATCGGCGAGCTCGTCGACGACGCGGTAGTGGACGTCGAGAACATCCTGCGCCGGCTCAAGGAGAACCGGGCCCTCCCGGACCCGAGGCCCGTTCTGGAGGTGATCGCGCTCGCGTCCCAGGAGGTGCGCTCAGGCATCGTCTACGCGACGATGATCATCATCCTGGTCTTCATCCCGCTCTTCGCGCTCTCGGGAATCGAGGGCCGCCTCTTCGCGCCGCTCGGCATCGCCTACATCGTCTCGATCCTCGCCTCGCTCGTCGTCTCGATCACAGTGACGCCGGTCCTGTCCTACTACCTCCTCTCGAAGAGTGGCGGGGGCCATGAACGAGACAGCTTCGTGGTGCGCCACTTGAAGCGCGGGAACGCCGCCCTGCTGCGCTTCGCCTTCGCCCATCGTGGCCTGCTGTTCACGACCGTCGCCCTGGGCGTCGGCGCGGCGGCCTACGCCGCGACGCTCCTGCCGCGCACCTTTCTCCCGCCCTTCAACGAGGGCACCCTCGTCGTGTCGCTTCAGTACAATCCGGGTATCTCGCTCGCCGAGAGCCACCGGCTGGGGTTCCTCGCCGAGAAGCTCGTCCTCAAGGTGCCCGAGGTGAAGTCCGTCGGGCGCCGCACGGGCCGGGCCGAGCTCGACGAGCACGCCGAGGGCGTCCACTCCTCGGAGGTCGACATCGACCTGCACCGGTCAGAACGGCCCAAAGAAGCCGTCTACGCCGACATCCGCGCCGCGCTGGGCGTCCTGCCCGTCTCGGTGAACATCGGCCAGCCCATCGGCCACCGCCTCGACCACATGCTCTCGGGCGTGCGCGCCCAGATCGCCCTCAAGGTCTACGGCGAGGACCTCGACACGATCCGCTCCCTCGCCGAGACCCTGCGCGAGCGCTTAGGGACCGTGCCGGGCCTCGTCGACCTGCAGGTCGAGAAGCAGGTGCGCATCCCGCAGCTGCGCATCGACGTGGACTACGAGAAAGCAGCCCTCTACGGCCTCACGCCGGCCACGGTTACTCAAGGCCTGGAGGTCCTGTCGAACGGACGCACCGTCTCGCAGATCGTCGAGGGCAACCGGCGCTACGACGTGGTGATGCGCCTCTCCGACCAGGACCGCTCGACGACGGGCCTGGAGGACCTGCTCATCGCCACCCCGACCGGCCACGTGCCCCTGCGCATGATCGCCGACGTACGCGAGACGGACGGGCCCAACCAGATCCAGCGGGAGAATGGGCAGCGGCGCATCGCGGTCTA
>DASPJU010000546.1:0-7052 GCA_035628475.1 Salinarimonas sp.
GCACGCCCCACACCATGCGGATCAGGGCGAGATTCTTGAGCAGACGAAACATGGCATCCTCCTGAACGGGTCGCGGTTCGAGGGTCCAACGGGCCGCGAAACAGGGGGTTCCAGACCAAGCTCCGGCCGACGGCTCCCGGCGCCTGTCCGGCGAGCGGCCTGTCGGTGGCGGGACCGGGCGCGTCGGCGCCCGCCCGGAATGTCGCGATCAGGACCGTGCGGCCGCGCGGCCCTCATGCGCCTTCAGGGCCGCGAGCCGGCGGCTCGCGACGCGTCCGGGCCCGACCGGGGCAGGGGGCGCCTCTAGGGCCTCGACGCGCTCGCGCAGCACGTCGAGCAGGACACGCAGGCGGGCGGCGCTCTCGGCCGCCGCGGCGAGGTCGGCGGCGAGCGGGGACGGGCGGGGGGCCGGCACGGGGTCGTCTCCGAGAAGGGGGCTAGGACGAGAAAGGCCCGGCGCCGGTACATCCGCGGTCGCCAGGCCTCGTGCGCCCGCTTGTGGCCGGCGCCTTGCGGCCACCTTCAGGGACGCATGGTAAATACCGGGTTAACGCGACGGTCCGATGACGGACCGACGCCGCGAGCCCAAAAGAAAAGCCCCGCCGAGGGGCGGGGCCAAAGGGGTCTTGGGAGGTGAGGGGACTGTGCCCCATCCGCGCTCCGTCCGGCGTGCGCTTTGGCACCCGACATTCCCTGGGGACAGCGCCCGCCTGCGACCCGCCGTCCCATCCCAAGCGCCGCCGGCAGGCCCATATTCAGGGGAGGAGAACGAAGGCTGAACGGCATGGACGAGACGCTGGCGCGGAAGCTGCGGACCTTGGCGGACGCCGCGAAATACGACGCGTCCTGCGCCTCCTCGGCGGCGCCCAAGCGCGTCTCGGGGACGGACGGCCTCGGCTCCACCAAGGGCACCGGGATCTGCCACGCCTATACGCCGGATGGGCGCTGCGTATCGCTCCTGAAGATCCTGCTCACGAATTACTGCCTCTACGACTGCGCCTATTGCATCAACCGCCGCTCCTCAAACGTGGAGCGCGCCCGGTTCGCGGTCGAGGAGGTGGTGGCGCTCACGCTCAATTTCTACAAGCGCAACTATATCGAGGGGCTGTTCCTCTCGTCGGGCATCGTGCGCTCGCCCGACTACACGATGGAGCAGCTCATCCGGGTCGCCAAGACCCTGCGCGAGACGCACCTCTTCCGGGGCTACATCCACCTCAAGACCATTCCCGAGGCGAGCCCGTTCCTGATCGAGGAGGCGGGGCTCTATGCCGACCGGCTCTCGATCAACATCGAGCTGCCCCAGCGCGAGAGCCTGAAGACCCTGGCGCCCGAGAAGGACGAGGGCTCGATCCGCGGCGCCATGGGCCGCATGAAGGAGCGCATCGACGAGGCCAGGGCCGAGCGCCGGGGCCCACGCTTCTCGCCCGCCGGCCAGAGCACCCAGATGATCGTCGGCGCCGATGCGACCGACGACGCGGGCGTGCTGCGCATGAGCGACGCCCTCTATCGGGGCTACGGGCTCCGGCGCGTCTACTATTCCGCCTTCAGCCCCATCCCCGATTCGAGCCGGATCCTGCCCGCCAAGGCGCCCCCGCTCCAGCGCGAGAACCGCCTCTACCAGGCCGATTGGCTGCTGCGCTTCTACGGCTTCACGGTCGAGGAGATCGCGGCCGGGACGGAGGACGGCATGCTCGACCTCGCGGTCGACCCGAAGCTCGCCTGGGCCCTCAAGCACCGCGACCGCTTTCCCGTCGACGTGAACCGGGCCGAGCGGGAGATGCTGCTGCGGGTGCCGGGGCTCGGCGCCAAGGCGGTGGACAAGATCGTGGCGGCCCGCCGCCACGCCACCCTGACCTTCGCCGACGTGGCGCGCCTGTCGAGCGGCGCGCGGCGCGCCGAGCCGTTCCTGGTCACGGCCGATCACCGCCCCGTGCGGCTCGCCGACCGGGCCGATCTCAAGGCGCGGCTCCTGCGGCCGGCCGCCCAGCAGCTGAGCCTGTTCTGATGCGGCATGTCGGCCTGCGTCCCGGCGCCGATCTCGACGGATTCCGCCGCGCCGCGCGTGCCCTGGTCGCGGAGGGCGCGGCGCCCGAGACCGTGCTCTTCACGGAGGAGACGGGCCTGTTCGGCGAGGCGGCGCTCCCCGAGGCGCCGGCTCTCGCCCTGCCGGCCGGCGTGCCGCCCCTCGTTGCGGAGGCCGTGCGCCACCGCGACCCGGAGCGCTACGGCCTGCTCTACCGGCTGATCTGGCGCGTGCTGGCGGGCGAGCGCGCCCTGCCCGAGATCGCGAGCGACCCGCTGGTCCACCGCCTGCACCGCATGCGCAAGAGCGTCGCCCGCGACATCCACAAGATGCATGCCTTCGTGCGCTTCCGGCAGGTGGAGACGCCCGCGGGCGAAGCCTATGTCGCCTGGTTCGAACCCGAGCACCACATCCTGGAGGCGGTCGGGCCGTTCTTTCGCGACCGCTTCGGCTCGCTGGACTGGACGATTCTCACGCCGCTGGGCTCGATCCGCTGGGACCGCGAGCGCCTGACCTTCGGCCCGCCCGCGACCCGCGCCGACGCGCCCGACGGCGACGCCTTCGAGGCGGGGTGGCGGGCCTATTACGAGAGCGTGTTCAACCCCGCTCGGGTCAATCCCGACGCCATGCGGGCCGAGATGCCCAAGAAGTACTGGCGCAACCTCCCCGAGGCCGCGAGCATCGCGGGGCTGGTGGCGGGCGCGGGCGCGCGGGTCGAGCGCATGGTGGAGGTCGGCGCGAGCGTGTCGGCCAAGCGCGTCCCCGCCCGTGCCCTGGAAGCGATGCACCGGCGCGACCGGCCCGACTCCCTCGACGCGCTCAACCGCGCGATCGCGGCCTACGACCCGCCCGCGGGATTCGCCAAGCGGGCCGTCCTGGGGGAGGGGCCGCTCGGCGCGGCCCTCGCCTTCGTGGGCGAGCAGCCCGGCGACCAGGAGGAGGCGCGGGGGCGCCCGTTCGTGGGGCCCGCCGGAGGCCTGCTGATGCGGGCCCTCGGGGATGCCGGGATCGCCCGCGACGAGGCCTACCTCACCAACGCCGTGAAGCACTTCAAATACGAGGAGCGCGGCAAACGGCGCATCCATCGCACCCCGACGGCGGGCGAGATCCGGCATTACCGCTGGTGGCTCATGGACGAGCTCGACTTCGCGGCGCCCCGCCTCGTGGTGGCGCTGGGCGCCAGCGCGGCGCTGGCGCTGTCGGGCGAGGCCGTGCCGGTCTCCCGAGCGCGGGGTCCCATGCGGTTCGGGGAGCGGGCAGGGTTCGTGACCGTGCACCCCTCCTATCTCCTGCGCCTGCCCGACGAGGCCCGGGGAGCGGCCTACGACGCCTTCGTGGCGGACCTGCGAGCGGCGCGGGCGCTGACGGCTCAGGCGTAACGTCCCCCGCGCTGGAGCACCTCGATCTTGTAGCCGTCCGGGTCCTGGACGAAGAAGAAGCGCGCCAGCGGCGCGCCTTCATGCTCCAGCGCCTTGACGGGTGTGGGGTCGAGCCCGAGCCCCGCGAGCCGCGCCCGCTCCGCCTCCACGTCGTCCACCGCGAAGGCGAGATGGCCGTAGCCGTCGCCGGGCGCGTAAGGCTCGGCGCGGCCGTGATTGACCGTCAGCTCCAGCTCGAAGGGGCTCTCGGGCGAGCGCAGATAGACGAGCGTGAAGCCCTCGAAGGGGAAGCGGTCCGCGACCTCGAGCCCGAACGCCTCGCGGTAGAACGCCACCGAGCGCGCCTCGTCGCGCACGCGGATCATGGTGTGGATCGGCTTGGCCATCGCGCGGGGCTCCTGCTGGCGGAGCCTTCCGCATAGGGCGGCCGGCTGCGCCTGTCATCTTCCGTCCGACGGAGCGCCTGGCCGAGGGCACCAACGGCGGCGCTCCGCGTTGTCCCGTCCCGAACGTCCTCCGGATCATCCCAAGCGTGCCGATCCCGCCATCCCCGACCGCCGAGCCCGCGAGGACCAAGGCATGACCCTCGCCCAGGGCTTCACCTTCGCCATCGTCGGCCTGATGATGGCGCTCTTCGTCTGGGGGCGGCTGCGCTACGACGTCGTGGCGATGCTCGCGCTCTTCGCCGCGGTCGCGACCGGCATCGTGCCGGCCAAGGAGGCCTTCTCGGGCTTTTCCGACGACATCGTCGTGATCGTGGCCACCGCCCTCCTGCTCAGCGCCGCGGTGGCGCGCTCGGGGACCGCCGAGCTCGTGATGCGGCCCATCGCGCCCCTGCTCACGACCGCCCGCGCGCAGGTCTTCGCCCTGGTGCTGGCGGTGATCCTGCTCTCCACCATCGTGAAGAACATCGGCTCGCTCGCGATCTTGATGCCCGTCGCGTTCTAGCTCGCCAAGCGCACCGGCACCTCGCCATCCCAGCTCCTGATGCCGCTCGCCTTCGGGTCGCTGATCGGCGGGCTCATCACGCTCGTGGGCACCTCGCCCAACGTGATCGTGGCCCGGGTTCGCGAGGAGATCCTGGGCAAGCCGTTCGAGATGTTCGACTACGCCCCCGTGGGCCTCATCATCGCGGGGGCGGGGCTCGTCTGCCTGACGCTCACCTACCGTCTCCTGCCCGCCAACAACCGCGGCGGCGCGTCGCTCGACGCGGCGATCAACATCGAGAACTACGTGGCGGAGCTGCGTGTCCCGGAGGGCTCGCCGCTGGTGGGCGAGCGCGCCCTCGACGTGCAGGCGTTGGGCGAAGGCGCCGCGACCCTTACCACGGTCGTGCGCGAGCGCTTCCGGCGCTACAAGCCCACGCCCGCGCTCCGCCTCCAGGCCGGCGACGTGCTCCTCGTCGAGGGCGAGCCCGAGGCCCTGGAGCGCATCGTCGCTCGGGGCGGGCTCGTGCTCGCGGGCCAGGGCAGCGAGGCCGCGGCCGCGGCGGACGACGCCGACGAGGTGGGTGTCATCGAGGGCGTGGTCACGGGCGATTCCATGCTCATCGGCGCGACCCCGGCGGAGCTCTCCCTGCGCGAGCGCTGGGCGCTCCACCTTCTCGCCATCAGCCGCAGCGGAGAGCGCATCACGCAGCGCCTGCGCTCGGTGCGATTCCAGGCGGGCGACGTGGTGGTGATCCAAGGCCGGTTCGAGGCCCTGCCGGAGGCGCTCAAGGACCTCGGCATCCTGCCCCTCGCCGAGCGGGAGCTGGCGCTAGGGCGCGGGCGAAGCCGCCTCATCCCGCCGATCGTGCTCGTCGCCACCGTGATCGTGGTCGCGTTCAAGCTCGCTCCCATCGCGATCGCCTTCTTCGGCGCGGCGCTGGCCCTGCTGCTCGCCCGCTCCCTGTCCCTGCGCGAGGCCTACGAGTCCGTCGAGTGGCCGATCCTGATCCTGCTCGGCGCCCTGATCCCGGTCAGCGAGGCGGTCCGCACCACGGGCGCCACCGACCTCATCGCGGGCTGGCTGTCGGTCGCGGCCAACGGCCTGCCTCCCATGGGCGCGCTCGCGCTCATCATGGTGGCGGCGATGGCGGTGACGCCCTTCCTCAACAACGCCGCCACCGTGCTCATGATGGCGCCCATCGCCGCGAGCCTCGCCGCGAAGCTGGGCCTCAACCCCGACCCGTTCCTGATGGCGGTGGCGATCGGAGCGGCCTGCGACTTCCTCACGCCCTTCGGGCACCAGTGCAACACGCTGGTCATGGGCCCGGGGGGATACCGCTTCGGGGACTATTGGAAGCTCGGCCTGCCGCTGTCGATCCTCGTGATCGTGGTCGGCGTGCCGGCAGTCGCCCTGGTCTGGGGCCTGAGCCCGCGATAGGAGGCGCACGATGAAGGTGGCCGAGGTGATGACGCGGCACGTGGAGTTCGTGCCCCCGGAGGCGAGCGCTCAGGAGGCGGCGGCTCTCATGGGCGAGCTCGACGTGAGCGCGCTGCCCGTGGGCACGCCCGACGAGCTGCGCGGGGTCGTGACCGACCGCGATCTCCTCTACCGCGTGGTCGCCGAGGGGCTCGACCCGCGCCGCGCCCGGGTCGACGAGATCATGACCCGCATGGTCTTCACCTGCCGCTCCGACGACGCGTTGACCGCCGCCATGGACCTCATGGCGTCTCACAACATCCGCCGGCTGCCCGTGATCGAGGACGACCGGGTGGTGGGGTGGCTCACCCTGTCCGACCTGTCGCGCCGCCTGCTACTGGACAGCGGGGTGGTGCAGGCGGGTCTCAAGGAGCTCACCGAGACGGTAGGGGAAGGGTGAGGGCACGAGAGAAGCCGGTTCGCCAACCCCGCCGATCCCACCCTCATCCTCGTCCCGAGGTGCGAGCGTGGCGGCCCTCGAAGGGCGCGTCCTCGGATCTCCGGAGGGTCGTGGCAGGTGTCCTGCGTGCATCGAGGCTCGGCTGCGCCGAGTGCCTCAGCAGAAGGGGACAGGATTGCTTTGCGCGCGCATCCTCTGCCCCCTTCGGCTGAAGGGAGGGACCGCTACCGATAGCGCTGCTCCAGGCTCGCCCGCAGCTCCTCCGACAGCTGAAGCCGGGCCGAGAGGTAGCGCAGGAAATAGCGGTTCACGGGCTGGCGACGGTCGACGGCCATGAGGGCCGCGGCGTAGACGAGGGCGCCGGTCTGCGGGTCGCGGACCTCGGCCAGGATCTCGTTGAGGGGCTTCGGCCGCTCCATCGCCTCCTCGAGGAAGGCGCGCTCGTCCGCGCTCGGCTCCACGAGGTCGAGGGTGCCGGCGATGCGGTCGCGCTCGCGCCGGTCGAAGGAGCCGTCCGCCTGGGCGGCCGCGATCATGGCGTGCACCAGCAGCGTCGCCTGACCCCGGTCGAGGCGGCGCAGGTCGAGCGCGAAGGGAAAGAGCAGCTGGTGGCGGTTTCGCAGCCAGGAGCGCAGCACCTTCTCCCCCAGGATCGCGAGCGCGCCCTCGTCGACGTCCGCGACCCCGGCCGCGGCCGGCGGGGCGGTCTCGCGGAGGGTCGACGGAGCGGGGGGTGCTTCGGTCGCGGGCGGGCCCTCGGCGGGGCCGCGGCCGAGCGCGGTGCGCACCAGCTGCGTCAGGAAGGCGGGTCCCTCCGCCATCACGAGGCCGCCGGGGTGCCCAG
>DASPJU010000547.1:0-4520 GCA_035628475.1 Salinarimonas sp.
GCCGCGGAGCCGGGCGGGTGGGCTTCAATCTGGGCGACGCCTTCGTCGCGGCGCTCGCCCTCGAGCGCGACGAGCCGATCCTCGCCTTCGGCACCGACGAGTTCGCCCGCGCCGGCCTCCCTCAGGTCGGGTGACCCCTCAAGCCGCCTGGCTCGGCACGCGCTGGAGCGTGCAGCCCGTGATCCGCCACGCCCCGTCGGGCCCGCGCTCCAGGGTGTAGAGCGCGACCCAGTCCTCGCCGGCCTCGTCCTGGAGGCGCACCGCCTGGGCGACGCCGCCGTCGGGGAGCTCGGTGGTCTCGGCGAAGCGGCGCGCGCGGGAGCGGTAGACCGGCGGATAGGCGCGCCGGACCATGGCCATGAAGGCCGCCTCGTCGGGGAAGATCGCCTGGATGCTGGGAGCGGCGAAGCCGTAGGCGCCGGCCGCGTCGTCGCGGGAGAAGGCCTCGAGCTGGCGCTCGATCACGGCCTGGACGCCCGTCCGGTCGGGCTCGGCGAGCCCCGGACGGGCGGCGAGGAGGGAGAGGGCGACGGCCAGGGCGGCGAGGAGCGGGCGCATGGGTCGTCTCCGGGGCCCCGAGGCGTCGGCTTCGCCGATCATGCCCGAGGCTAGCGCCGCGGCCGGCGCCCGCAAGCCGGGCGCGGTGTCGCGGGGCTACTCGTCCTCGCCGAACCGGTTGGCGAGCAGCGCCGCGATGCCGTCGAGCGCCTCGGCCGCCTGCGGCCCCTCGGCCGTCACCCGGATCGTCGTCCCCTGCGCGGCGCCGAGCGTGAGCAGCCCCATGATGGAGCGTCCGCCCACCGTCTCGCCGTGGCGGGTGACGGTGACCTCCGCGTCGTAGCGCTCGACCGTCTGGACGAACTTGGCCGAGGCGCGGGCGTGCAGGCCCTTGCGGTTGATGATCGGCAGGTCGCGGGCGAGCGGCGCGTCGCCCGTCATTTGCCGGCCAGCACGCGGGAGGCGACGTTGATGTACTTGCGGCCGGCCTCCTGGGCCATGAGCACCGCGTCCGCGAGGGTCTCCTCGTCGCGCACGCTGGCGAGCTTGATGAGCATGGGCAGGTTGATCCCCGCCACCACCTCGACCGAGCCGCCGTTCATGCAGGAGAGCGCGAGGTTGGAGGGCGTGCCGCCGAACATGTCGGTGAGCACCACGACCCCCTGGCCCGAGTTCACCCGGCGCACGGCGGCCATGATGTCCCCGCGGCGCGCCTCCATGTCGTCCTCGGGCCCGATCGTGATCGTCTCGATCTGGGTCTGCGGACCGACGACGTGCTCGAGCGCAGCCCGGAACTCCGTCGCGAGCTGCCCGTGCGTGACGAGCACCATTCCGATCATGAGAACTGCTTTCCGAGGCCCTGCGGGCCGACGGCGGTATTTTGTGCACTGCGAAGCCGAGCGCAAGAGCAATGCGTCGATTTGTTGATCATTCTCGGGCGATCGTGGCTTCCCGGCACAGGGTCATCAAGACGAGGTCGGCCAGCTCCGGCCCCGCGATCCCGGCGATGCGGGGCAGGGTGACGCCCGCGACATCGGCGGCGCGGGCGCCCGCCTCCGGGTGCCGCTCGGGGTGGACGGGCAGGCAATCCACGAGAAGGCGCACGAGGGCGGCCGCCGCGTGGGGGCCGGCCAGGATGCCGTGCCCGCGCGCCTCGCTCAGGCCCGCGATTCCCGGCACGGGGCGGGCGACGAGGCGGCCGTGACGGACGACCAGCCGCACCCGGTCGTCGGCGACGAGGCGGGCGAACAGGCCCCGCGCGGCCGCGCCCGCTACGAGCCGGCGCGCGAGCGCGCTCTTTCCCGCGCCCGAGGGCCCGCGCAGCAGCACCCCCGCCTCGCCCACGAGGACGCAGCCCCCGTGGATCGTCAGCTCGGCGTTCATGGGAGGGCGGGCAGGCGCACGACGAAGCGAGCGCCGAGCCGGGTCGGCTCACCCGACTCGTCGGGAGGCCCGAGGCGGTTCTCGGCGACGATCTCGCCGCGATGCGCCTCGACGATCTGGCGCGAGATCGAGAGTCCCAGCCCCGAGTTCTGCCCGAAGCCCTGGTCGGGTCGGTCGGTGTAGAAGCGCTCGAAGATCCGCTCCAGGGCGTGGGGCGGGATGCCCGGCCCGTCGTCCTCGACCGTGATCTCGACCTGGGCCGGCAGCCGGCGCAGGCCCAGGCGCACGATGGTGTCGGAGGGCGAGAAGGAGCGGGCATTGTCGAGGAGGTTGCGCACCACCTGGCCGAGCCGGCTGTCGTGGCCCAGCACCACGAAGGCTCCGGCGCCCCGGTGGTTGGGCGTCACGGCGAGCTCGATGACGGGCTCGTGCGGCCGGCGCACCTCGTTGGCGAGGGCGGCCACGGCCCCCAGCAGGCGCTCCACGTCCACGGGCTCGGCCTCGGAGCGGGCGAGCTCGGCGTCCAGCCGCGAGGCGTCGGAGATGTCCGAGATCAGCCGGTCGAGGCGGCGCACGTCGTGCTGGATGATGGCGAGCAACCGCCCGCGGGACTCGTCGGAGCGCGCCCGCGGCAGGGTCTCCACCGCCGAGCGCAGGGAGGTGAGGGGGTTCTTGAGCTCGTGGGCCACGTCCGCCGCGAAGCTCTTGATCGCGTCGATGCGGTTGTAGAGCGCGCGCGTCATGTCCCGCAGCGCCCCCGAGAGATGGCCGATCTCGTCGGAGCGGCCCGTGAAGTCGGGGATCTCCTGGCGCGACTTGATGCCCCGGCGCACCCGCTCGGCGGCCTCGGCGAGGCGGCGCACCGGCCCCGCGATGGTGCCGGCCAGCAGCACCGAGAGCACGATCATCACCACGGCCCCGATGGCGAAGACCTGGACCAGGCCGAAGCGCTCGGAGGCGATGATCTGGTCGATGTCGCCGCCCTGCGTGGAGAGCAGCAGGGCCCCGCGCACGGAGCGCTGGCGCTGGATCGGCACCGCGACCAGCACGATGGTCTCGCCGCGCGCGTTGATGCGCACGTTGCTGGCCCGCCCGCCTGCCAGCGCCCGCTGCACCTCGGGCAGGGAGCGGCCGTTCGAGGGGCCGATCTCCTGGAGCGGCGGGGGCTCGTCGCGCGCAAGGAGGCGGCGCACCGCCTTCCAGGCGCGCTCCGCGAAGGTGGGCTCCTCCCGCGCGACGGGCGGCAGGTCGAGGCGCAGGATGTCGCCCCGCGAATAGAGGGAGCGCGTGTCCAAGAGCAGCGCGCCCTCCCGGTCGAACACCCGCGCCCGGGTGCGCGTGGGCGTCACGAGATGGCGGACCAGGGGCGCGACGCGCTCCGGGTTGATGGAGAACTCGAGCGGCGAGGCGGCCTCGTCGCCCAGGCCCGAGGTTTCCCCCGCCTGCATCTGCAGGAGCCGGTCCGGGTCGATCGCGATCATGTCGGTCTCGACGGTCGCCGAGGTCGCGATGGCGCCCGCGATGATCTCGCCCTGGGTGAAGAGGCTCTGGACGCGGGCGTCGATCAGCCCCTCGCGGAACTGGTTGAGATAGAGGAAGCCGATGAGGAGCGCGAAGAGCCCCGCGAGGTTCAGGACGACGATGCGGCGCGTCAGGCTCGACGAGGCGCGCAGGCTCACCGCCCGCCACAGGCGGCGCAGGCGCGAGAGCGGCCCGCGCCGGCGGGGCACGGCGGCGCGGTCGACCGTGCCGGGGCGCGCGTCCAAGATTTAAGCTTCCTTGAAGCGGTAGCCCACGCCGTAGAGGGTCTCGATCATGTCGAAGCTGTTGTCGACCGCCTTGAACTTCTTGCGCAGGCGCTTGATGTGACTGTCGATGGTGCGGTCGTCGACATAGACTTGGTCGTCATAGGCCGCGTCCATGAGGGCGTTGCGGCTCTTGACCACCCCGGGACGCTGGGCGAGCGCCTGGAGGATGAGGAACTCGGTCACGGTGAGCG
Organism: Salinarimonas sp.; assembly: GCA_035628475.1. Lineage (GTDB taxonomy): Bacteria > Pseudomonadota > Alphaproteobacteria > Rhizobiales > Beijerinckiaceae > Salinarimonas_A. The sequence continues at coordinate 3,881 of DASPJU010000547.1, forward strand.
TCACGGGCTCGTTGCGCCAGGTGCAGGTGTGGCGCTCCGGGTCGAGGCGCAGCTGGCCCCGCTCCATGGCCTTGGCGTCGGCCTCGCGGGGCTGGGCCTGGTCCTTGGGCGCGAAGCGGCGCAGCACCGCCTTGACGCGCTCGACCAGCAGGCGCTGGGAGAACGGCTTCCGGATGAAGTCGTCGGCGCCCATCTTGAGGCCGAACAATTCGTCGATCTCCTCGTCCTTCGAGGTGAGGAAGATCACCGGCAGGTCCGATTTCTGGCGCAGGCGGCGCAGGAGTTCCATGCCGTCCATGCGCGGCATCTTGATGTCGAGGATCGCGAGATCCGGCGGCGTCTGGCGCAGCCCGTCGAGGGCGCTGGCCCCGTCCGTGTAGGTCATGATGCGATAGCCCTCGGCCTCCAGCGCGATGGAGACGGAGGCGAGGATGTTGCGGTCGTCGTCGACCAGGGCGATGGTGGGCATGGACGGGTCCCTCAACACGTACGAGATGGGCCCGCACGCTGGTGCCGTGCGAACGCGCTTGGGGCGCACTGGTGCCCAAAAGCGTCAAGCCAATGGCAAAGTAAGCGTTCCGACGCTCTTTAGCCACCCTGCGGCCGCCGGAAGCGGTGGACGGGCGCCCGCCCGCGAGGA
>DASPJU010000548.1:0-2632 GCA_035628475.1 Salinarimonas sp.
GGCCCGGGGGCGGACGGGCGCAAAAAAATTCCGCCTTCCCGTCCGCGCCGGGCCCGCTCGTGCGCATCTATCGCGCCATGCAGGTGCCGACGCGAACCGGACCGGACGAAAGCGAGGAGCGCGACGTCGCGGGGGCGATCCGCGCCCTGTCGGACGCCGACCTCGTGCGGCTGCGGGCGCTCGCCCGATTGCGGACGCGCGGGCTGCCCGGCCTCGACTGGTCGGACCTCCTCAACGAGGCGATCATGCGCGCGCTCGACGGCTCGCGGCGCTGGCCGCGCGACGTGCCGCTCCCCGTTTTCCTGGCCGGGATCATGCGCTCCATCGAGCACGACCATCGCCGCCGGACGGCGCAGGAGCGGGCGTGGCGGGACGGGCCGGAGCCCGAGGCCGCGACGGCCGATCCCCTGGAGGCGGTCGCGGCCGCGCAGGCCCTCGGCGCGATCCTCGCGCTGTTCCGGGAGGACGAGACGGTGCTGCGCATCGTCGAGGGGCTGGCCTGGGGCCGCACGGCCGCGGAGATCCGCGCGCTGCATGGGCTGTCGGGGACGGAGTACGACAGCGCGCGCAAGCGGCTGCGCCGCGCCCTGCTGCGCCTCGATCCCGGAGGAGATCGGACATGACGCTCCCGCGACCGCAGGCCGCTCTCGCCCGCCTGACCGAAGCCCTCGAGGCCGAGATCCTCGCCGCGCCCGAGCCGGAGCTGCGCGGCCTCGTGGCGGACGCGGGGGCCCGGGCGAGCCTTCAGGCGCTGCGCGCCCTGGTCGCCCGCGCGGTCGAGGCGGCCGAGGAGGGGGGCGATCGGCCGCCGGACATCGGCACGGAGCCGACGCATCGACGTCTCTGAGGTCCCTGGCCGCCCGTCGGGGGCGGCCAGGGGCCGGACGGCGGCTCAGTCGCAGATCTTGATCCGCCGCACCCGCACGTCGCCCCACGGGTCGACCCGGCGCTTGACGATCACCCGGCAGCCGCCGCGGTCCCAACCGCCGCGATGCCAGCCCGGCCGCCCCTCGGCGACGGGAGCCCAGCGGCGCTCGCGCCAGCCGTCATCGCCGTCGTCGTCATAGCCGCGGCCCGGGCCGTGGCGGCGCTCCTCGACGAAGCGCGCGCTGGCGTCGCGGCCGTGCCGGTGGATCTCGACGTCGGCGACCGAGCGCCAGGGCGCGGCCTGGCCGCCGACGGTGATCGTGAGATCGCCCGCCTGGGCGCCGCCGGCGAGGCCGAGGGCGGCGAGCCCGGCGATGGCGAGGGTCTTGAGAGCATGGCGCATGGGGTGCCTCCTGGCCGGGCCGCCCGCCATGGGCCGCCCGTTGAGAACACCCTAGCATCCGCCCCTTGAAGCGAGGCCGAACGGCGCCTTCAGGAGGCGTTCAGCCGGCGGGCGCCCCTCAGCCCGCCACGGCGAAGCGGGCGAAGTCCCGGGCCACGCGCTCGTAGACCTCGCGCTTGAAGGGGATGATGAGCTCCGGCAGCCGCTCCAGGCGCTCCCAGCGCCATTCGTCGAATTCCGGGCGGTGGCCGGCGGGGCAGCGGATGTCGATCTCGTCGGGCTCGCCGAGGAAGCGGAAGGCGAACCAGCGCTGGCTCTGGCCGCGATAGCGCCCCTTCCAGGCGCGCCCGGCCACGTCCCGGGGCAGGTCGTAGGTGAGCCAGTCGTCGATCTCGCCCAGGGCCCGCACGGTGCGGACGTTGGTCTCCTCGTGCAGCTCGCGCAGGGCCGCGTTGTAGGGGTCCTCGCCGTGGTCGATGCCCCCCTGGGGCATCTGCCAGGCATAGCCCCCGCCCACATGCTCGGGGCCGGCCTCGGACTTGCGGCGGCCCACGAAGACGAGCCCGTCGCGATTGAACAGGGCGACGCCGACGCAGGCGCGATAGGGCAGGGCGTCGATGTCGACGACCCGGGTCGCCTTCCTGGTGGTCATGGACTTGCGCCGCTCCCGTTCCATGGCGAATCCGTCCGGCGCGGCGGCCCCCGCGCGCCTCGAACCCTCCGTCCTGCATGATTCGGCGCGTCGGGGCGCGCCTTCCCCATTTAACGCCGCTTCGGGGGGCGGGATCAACCGGGAAGGCTGCTGCGGCTCACCCGGTCGGGTCGCCGCGCATCGCCGCGGAGGCGGGGACCAGCAGGATGCCCTTCGCCTCCAGGCCCTTGGCCCAGCGGGCGATGCGCTCGACCGTGAGGGGCAGGGCGCTCGCGGTCGCGATCGCGACGCCGCCGCGCCGGGCCGCCTCCTCGAGGCGGGCGAGCTCCCGGTCGATCTCCTCGGCGCGGGGCACGGCGTCGAGGACGCGCTCGGCGCGCGCCGCCGGAACCCCGGTCCGCCCGGCCGCCGTGAGGCTCTGCGAGCGCGAGGAGGAGCCGTCGTCGAGGAAGCCCAGGCCCCGCGCGCCGATCTCGCGCAGGATCGGGGCGAGGCTCGCCTCGTCGGCGGTGAGGCGGGCGCCCATGAAGTTGACCACCCCGACATAGCCGGCGAAGCGGCCCATGGTCCAATGCAGGCGATCGAGGTTCTCGGCCGCCCGGGCCTTCACGGTGAGGGTGTGGGGACCGGGATCGTTGTCGGGATAGTCGAAGGGCTCCATGGGCACCTGGAGGAAGACCTCGTGGCCGTCATCGCGGGCGCGGGCGACG
>DASPJU010000549.1:0-7380 GCA_035628475.1 Salinarimonas sp.
CACTACTGAGGAAAGCAGCGGGCGTCCGAACTCCGAACGATGACGGCGGGCCACCGATCCCCTTCAACCTTGCCTGCCCGCTCCCCATATCAGGATCATCGTCTGCCGACGTTCAGGGCGCAGATGGCTGGGAGACACGACTGTGCTCTTGCCCCAAGTGGGAGAGAGCCGTGTCCGCTTCTCAACAGTCGTCCGTTCGCAATCGCCTTCTGGCCATCCTCCCGCCGGACGACTTCGCCGCGCTCCAGCCCCACCTGGAGCCGGTCGCGTTCGAACTCCGTCAGGTTCTGATCGAGCCGGGCAAGCCGGTCGAGCACGTCTACTTCGTGGAGACGGGCTACACCTCGGTGACCACCGATGGGGGCGGAAGCAAGATCGAGGTTGGCATCATCGGACGTGAGGGCATTGTGGGTGTTTTCGTCACGCTCGGTGTCCGCACCATTCCATTGGAGTTCTTCGTCCAGGCGGCTGGCGAGGGGCTGCGTATCTCAGCCGATAGGCTTGAGGCCGTGCTGGACGAGCAGCCTGCCGCGCGCAGGCTTCTCCTGCGCTACGCTCATGCCCTGAATATACAGACCTCGGGGACGGCGTTCGCCAATGCCGAGCACACCGTCGAGGCCCGCCTCGCCCGTTGGCTGCTCATGTGCCACGACCGCTTAGACGGCGACGACATCCCGATTACCCACGACTTCATGTCGATGATGCTCGGCATCCGGCGGGCGGGCGTCACCACCGCCACGCACGTCCTGGAGGGCAACGGGCTGATCCGGGCCAAGAGGGGCGTGATCACGGTTCTGAACCGGGAGAAGCTGGAGGAGCTGGCCGACAACTCCTACGGCCTGCCCGAGGCCGAGTACGAGCGCCTGATCGCGGGGCGCTGATGCCCCGCTACTTCCTCCACATCCGCTTCCGGGAGGGCGCGGACGGGCTCGCCCTAGACCATGAGGGTGACGTGCTCCCGAATGAGAGCGCCCTGCGCGAGCACGTCGAGGCGACCGCGCGCGACCTGATGCGCAACACCCGGCTCGAGGCGGTGCCCGATTGGCGCTCCTGCGTCATCGAGGTCATGGACGACGCCGGTCGGCTCGTTCTCACGGTGCCGTTCTCTCAGGTTTCGACGGAGCGTCGCTGAAGCAGGCGCCGAGGACAGCCTTCCTGGCAGCGAGGCTCCTCGACGGCATCGCCCAAGCGCGCCGGCGCTGGCCCTTCGGTCTTTCTCCGACCCACAGCCCCGGCTCTTCGGACGCCGCCCACGATCGGGCGTCGGTCGTGGCGGATCCGCCGAGCGCACGATCGCGCCGATACCGGCATCTCGACCGTCCACGTCGATTGCACGCTCCAGGAACTCCACGTGGCGGACCTGACCACCTTGACGACAGGAGCCCTGGCAGCGACGACCGGGACGACCTGAACCGGGCGGGCGAGTTCGATACCATCACCGTGCATCCGGAGCGGCAGGCCGCCGCCGGCCTTCACGCCGGGTCGACAGGCCGCCGCGGCATGAACCGCCCAAAACGGCGCACCCGCCCTCGTGCCCGGCCGCGAGGCGGTAGGAGATCGTTCACCGTCGCGCGCCATCCTGCGGGTGCGGTCGCGTCCCGTACCAGGCCGCGCCAGCAGGAGCGGGCCCGCCGCGCTCATCGCGGGCCGGACAGAAAGCCCCGCCGGTCCTTGACCTTCCGGCGGGGCTTTTCATCGGGGGCCTCGCCGGGCGGAGCGTGCGACCGGACGCGACCGCGTCCGCGCCGCGGCCTTGTTCGGGCGTACGCTCATGACTGCCTCACGGCGCCGTCAGATCGCCTCCGGCATGCGCGCCAGGAGCTTGTCGAGGGTGATCGGGTAGTCCCGCACACGGACGCCGGTGGCGTTGTAGACCGCGTTCGCGACGGCTCCGCCCACCCCGCAGATACCGAGCTCGCCGACGCCCTTCGCCTTCATGGGCGAGGAGATCGGGTCGGTCTCGTCGAGGAAGATCACCTCCTGGTGCGGGATGTCCGCGTGGACCGGCACCTCGTAGCCGGCGAGGTCGTGATTGACGAAGAAGCCGCGCCGCTTGTCGACCTCGAGCTTCTCCATCAGCGCGGAGCCGACCGCCATGGTCATAGCGCCGATCACCTGGCTCCGGGCGGTCTTCGGGTTGAGGATGCGTCCGGCCGCGCAGACGGCCAGCATGCGCCGCACCCGCACCTCGGCCGTGAATGAATCCACCCCGACCTCGACGAAGTGTCCTGCGAAGGTGGATTGCTGATAGCGGTCGCCCAGGTCGCCGAACTCGATCGCGTCCTCGCCGACGAGCTCGCCGGCGCCCGCCGCTTCGGCGAGGGTCGCTACGCGGTTGCCCGCGCGCACCTCGCCGTCGGTGAACACGGCATCGGCTGAATTGAAGCCGAGCCGCTGCGCCACGGCCTCCCGCAGCTTGACGCAGGCGGCATAGACGCCGGATGCCGAGGTGTTGGCGCCCCATTGCCCGCCCGATCCGGCCGAGGCCGGAAAGTCCGAATCGCCCAGGCGGACCACCACCTTGTCGAGCTCCACCCCCATCATCTCGGCCGCGGTCTGGGCCAGGATGGTGTAGCTGCCGGTGCCGATGTCGGTCATGTCGGTCTCGACCGTGACCCGGCCCATTCCGTCGAGCCGGACCCGGGCCGCCGACTTCATCAGCAGGTTGTTGCGGAAGCCCGCCGCCACGCCCATGCCCACGAGCCAGCGCCCATCACGGACCGCGCCGGGCCTGGGATCGCGCCCCGCCCAGCCGAAGCGCTCGGCGCCGAGCCGCAGGCAATCGGCGAGGGCACGCTGCGAGAAGCGCCGGTCGGGGTTCTCCGGGTCGACCTGGGTGTCGTTCAGGACGCGGAACGCGATCGGGTCGAGGCCGAGCCGCTCCGCCATCTCGTCCATCGCCACCTCGAGCGCCATCATCCCGGGCGCCTCGCCGGGCGCGCGCATGGCGTTGCCCTCCGGCAGGTCGAGCACGGCCAGCCGCATGGCGGTCAGGCGGTTCGCGCCCGCATAGAGGAGCTTGGTCTGCGACACCGCGGTCTCGGGATCGCCGTCCGGCAGGTTGCCCGACGTGCTCTCATGGGCGACGGCCGTGATCGTGCCGTCCCGGTCCGCCCCGATCCGGATCCTCTGCAGGGTCGCGGGCCGGTGCGTGGTGTTGTTGGCGATGAGCGGGCGCGTGAGCGCGACCTTGACGGGCTGCCCCGCGGCCTTGGCGCCCAGCGCCGCGAGCACGGCGTCGGCGCGGATGAACAGCTTGCCGCCGAAGCCGCCGCCGACATAGGGTGAGTCGAGCCGGACATTGCGGGCCGGGATGCCGAGGATCTTGGCGATCGAGCCCTTGCCCCAGGCGATCATCTGGTTCGACGTCCACAGGGTCAGGCGGTCGCCGTCCCAGGCCGCGATCGTGGCATGCGGCTCCATCATCGCGTGGCTCTCGTCGGCCGTCGCGTAGCGCTCGTCGAGGCGTACGGGCGCGGCCGCGAAGGCCCCCTCGAAGTCGCCGACCCGGTCCTCCGGCGGCGCCCCGCTCCCCTCGCCGCTGTCCCCGCCCACGGGCGGCGCGTTCGGAGCTTCCGCCGCGAGATCGTAGCGGCCGGGCTCGGGCGCGTAATCGACGCGGATCAGGTAGGCAGCCGCGCGGGCCTGCTCGAAGGTCCGCGCGACCACGACCGCGATCGCCTGGTGATAGTGCTGGATCTCGTCTCCCCCGAACAGGAAGGCCACGTTCATCGTGCCCCGCTTCAGCCGCGGCATGTCGAGGGTGGTGACGATCGCGAGCACGCCCGGCGCCGCCTTCGCGGCGTCCAGATGCATGGCCCGGATGCGGCCCTTGGCGATCCCCGACCCGAGCACGAAGCCGTAGGCCTGGTCCGCCGCGACGTCGTGGCGCTCGTGGGCATAGGGCGCGGTGCCGGTCGTCTTGAACTTGCCGTCGATGCGGTCGGCCGGCCGGCCCACGACCTTGAGCTGGTCGATCGGGTTGGTGGTGGCGGGAGTGTCGAATTTCATGGCTCAGCCCCTCGCCTCGGCCAGCACCGCGGCGAGCGTGCGCTCGACCAGGGGCAGCTTGAACGCGTTGTCGCGGGTCGGCCGGGCATCGGCCAGCAGGCGCTCGGCCACGGGCTTGGCGCCGCGGGGGAGCTCGGCCTCGGCGGCTTCGACGCGCCACGGCTTGTGGGCGACGCCGCCGAGCGCGACCCGCCCGGTCCCGTCCCGCCGGACGATGGCCGCGACGGAGACGAGCGCGAACGCATAGGACGCCCGGTCGCGGACCTTGCGGTAGACCTGCGTGCCGCCTGTCGGCGGGGGCAGGGCGACGGCCGTGATCAGCTCGCCCGGCTCCAGGGCGGTCTCGATGTGCGGGGTGTCGCCGGGCAGGCGGTGGAACTCCGCGATCGGGACCGCTCGGGTGGCACCGTCGGGCTTGATCGTCTCGACGGTGGCGTCGAGCGCGCGCATGGCGACCGCCATGTCGGAGGGGTGGGTGGCGATGCAGGCCTCGCTCGAGCCCACGACGGCGAGCCCGCGGCTGACACCGTCGAGGGCCGAGCAGCCGGAGCCCGGCTCGCGCTTGTTGCAGGGCATGTTGGTGTCGTAGAAATAGGGGCAGCGCGTGCGCTGGAGCAGGTTGCCCGCGGTCGTCGCCTTGTTGCGGAGCGTCCCCGTGGCGCCGGCGAGCAGCGCCCGCGACAGGACGCCGTAATCGCGCCGCACGCCCTCGTGGGCGGCGAGATCCGTGTTGCGCACCAGGGCCCCGATCCGCAGGCCGCCGTCGGCCGTGGCCTCTATCCGGTCGAGGGCGAGGGCGTTGATGTCGATGAGGTGGAGCGGCGTCTCGATCTGCAGCTTCATGAGGTCGAGCAGGTTGGTGCCACCCGCGATGAACCGGGCGCCGGGATGGCGCGCGGCGCTCGCCGCGGCGTCGGCGGGGGAGCGGGCGCGCTCGAAGGTGAAGGGTCTCATCCCTGGCTCCCCGCGATCTCGGTGATCGCATCGACGATGTTGGAATAGGCGCCGCACCGACAGAGGTTGCCGCTCATGCGCTCGCGGATCTCGGGCCCGGTGACCTGCGGAGCCGCCAGGAGATCGGCGGTCGCGTGGCTCGGGATTCCGGCGGCGATCTCGTCGAGGGTCGCGACCGCCGAGATGATCTGGCCCGGGGTGCAGTAGCCGCACTGGTAGCCATCGTGCCGCACGAAGGCCGCCTGCATCGGGTGCAGGTCGTCGGGCGTGCCCAGGCCCTCGATCGTGGTGACGTGGTCGCCCTCATGCATGAGCGCGAGCGTGAGGCAGGACAGGATGCGCCGGCCGTTCACCAGCACGGTGCAGGCCCCGCACTGGCCATGGTCGCACCCCTTCTTCGAGCCGGTCAGGCGCAGGTGCTCGCGCAGCGCGTCGAGCAGCGTGACCCGGGGATCGAGGGTGAGGCTCACGGCCCGGCCGTTCACCTCGAGGCTGACCGGCATCAGCGGAGCCGCTCCGGCGTCGGGGCTCGGGCCCGGTGCAAGGCTCGCGGGTCCCGTGGGCGCGGATGCTGCCACGGGACCCGCTCGATCTCCATCATTGGGCATGCAAGCCTCCTTCACCGCCACCGGCGAGACGTCCGCTCTCGGGGTGGTCCCGAACCGGGCCGCAGGCCGTACGTCCCGCGGCAGCATACGCATCGTGAGGACCCGCGCCCGGCATCTCGGCACGAACGCGCCCCTCACGCCGCGGGTCTCGATCCAGGCTCATCAATCGGCGCGTGCGTCGGATCGTTCCAACGAGACCTGTGCTTCGCTCGCCGACCCGGGTGGTGGGACGGTCGATCTGCCGCATCCCGGCGCGCCGCTCGACGTCCTCGCCGGACGATCCTCGTCGATGTCCGTCACCGCCACCACCCGCGATCGGCGACGGTCGTCGGCGGAGCTCACCCTTGGGCCGCGCGGCCGGCCGTCCTGGAGCGGCTGGAGATCCCGGCATCGTCATGCCTTCACGATGTTGGCTCCGCCGATGCCGAGCCGCGCGCATACGTTGCGGGTATCGACGACGAGGGCGCAGGAGCGGACGATGTCGGCGTAGTCGACCCCGTCGTGATCGGTCGCGATCAGCGCCGCGTCGTAGGAGGCCGCGTAGCCGGGCTCCGGCGCGACGCTGGGCCGTCCGGCGAGGTCGGCGTGGCGGCGGGTCGGGGGTAGGACCGGGATATGCGGGTCGTGGTAGTCCACCCGCGCGCCCCGCGCCTCAAGGAGCTCGATGAGGCGCAAGCCGGGGCTCTCGCGGGAATCGTCCACGTTCTTCTTATAGGCGATGCCGAGGACGAGGACGCGGGCGTCCCGCAGGCCCCGGCCCAGGCGGGCGTCGAGCGCCCGGGCGAGGCGCTCCACCACGTAGGCCGGCATCGCGGTGTTGTTCTCACCGGCGAGCTCGATGAATCGGGTGGGCGTCTCGTACTCGCGCGCCTTCCAGGTGAGATAGAACGGGTCGATGGGGATGCAGTGGCCGCCCAGGCCCGGGCCGGGATAGAACGGCATGTAGCCGAAAGGCTTCGTCTTGGCGCCCTCGATCACCTCCCAGACGTCGATGTCCATGGCCGCGAAGACGAGCTTGAGCTCGTTGACGAGGGCAATGTTGACCGACCGGAAGATGTTCTCGGTGATCTTCACGGCTTCCGCCACGGAGGAGGACGAGACGGGCACCACCTCGGCCACCACGCTGCGGTAGAAGGCGGCCGCGAGCTCCAGGCCGCGCGGGCCCTCGGCGCCCACGATCTTCGGGATGGTCGTGGTCTCGAACTGGAGGTTGCCGGGGTCCTCGCGCTCCGGCGAGAAGGCGAGGAAGAGCGTCTCGTCGATGCGGTGGTCGTGATCCCGGAAAAGCGGCGCCAGCACGTCGCGGGTCGTGCCCGGATAGGTGGTGGATTCGAGCACCACGAGCTGGCCCGGGCGGCCATGGCGCGCGATCTCGCGGGCCGTGCTCGTGACGTAGCTCAGGTCCGGCTCGCGCTGGGGCGTGAGCGGCGTCGGCACGCAGATCACCACCACGTCGCATTCGGAGAGCCGTCCGAAGTCCCCGGTCGCCGCGAACCGCTCGCCCGCCCGCATGGCGCCGACCGTCTCGGGCGGGATGTGCTGGATGTAGGTGCCGCCGCCGTTGAGCCGCTCGACCTTGCCCGGGTCGGTGTCGAAGCCGAGCACGGGAAAGCCCGCCTTCAGGACAAGGGCGCGCGCGAGCGGCAGGCCGACATAGCCGAGCCCGATCACGCCCACCCGGGCCGTGCGGTCGGTGAGCCGGGTAAGCAGCGTGGCGTGGAGGAAGCTGTGGCCGTCCGCGAGGGCGTTCATGGCGGTGCTCCGGAGGCTAGTGATACGGGTCGGCCGCGTCGCGCAGGCCGTCGCC
>DASPJU010000550.1:0-2254 GCA_035628475.1 Salinarimonas sp.
CGCCCGGGGGCGCTGGTCGCGATCATCGGCGTGCCGCCGAAGCCCGTGACGCGGCAGAACAGGTCGTAGAGCGGCACGGCCGCGTAGGCCGCGCCCACCATGGCGACCGCGAGCCCGAGGCACGCGAGGGCCGTGCGGCGCATGGAGCGGGTCTGGTCGGGGGTGGCGGTCATGGGGCTCCCTCCGTCACATCGGCCGCTGCAGGACCTGGGGTCCCATCTTGGCGATGGTGAGGATGTAGAACAGGGCCACCAGCGCGGCGAGCGCGACCGCCAGCGCGATCGAGCGCGAGCGGCGCCGCTTCTTCTCCTCGGGGCTGAGCTCGGTCATCCGACGAGGCCCGGCAGGGCGAGGCGAAGGCCCAGGGCGCTCTCGGCGAGCAGCACGGCGAAGAGCAGGAAGAGGTAGAGGATCGAGAAGGCGAAGAGCTGCTGGGCCGCCTTCATGGCCTCGTCGCCCTCGCGCACCCGGTAGACCCGCCAGGCGAGCGCCGCCATGCCGAGACCGCAGACGCCCGACACGAGCGCGTAGGCCGCCCCGCCGAAGCCCAAGGCCGCGGGCGCCACGCCCACGGGCACGAGAACGAGGGTGTAGAGCCAGATCTGGAGCCGCGTGGCGTCCGGGCCGGCGACGTTGGGGAGCATCGGCACGCCGGCGCGGGCATAGTCCCCCGACTTCACGAGGGCCAGCGCCCAGAAGTGCGGCGGCGTCCACAGGAAGATGACCGCGAACAGGACGAGGGACTCGAGGCCGAGCCCACCGGTGACGGCGGCGTCCGCCACCATGGGGGGCAGCGCCCCGGCCGCGCCGCCGATCACGATGTTCTGCGGCGTCGAGCGCTTGAGCCACATCGAGTAGATGACGGCGTAGAAGAAGATCGTGAAGGCGAGCAGCGCCGCCGCCAGCCAGTTGGCGGCAAGCCCCAGCACGAGCACGGAGCCCACCGACAGGGTGAGGCCGAAGGCGAGGGCCTCCTCGCGGGTCACGCGCCCCGCGGGGATCGGCCGGCGCGCCGTGCGGGTCATGACCGCGTCGATGTCCGCGTCCCACCACATGTTGAGGGCGCCCGAGGCGCCCGCGCCCACCGCGATGCACAGGAGCGCGATCCCGGCGATCACCGGCGAGACCGTGCTCTGCACCACCGTCATGCCGACGAGCGCCGTGAAGACGACGAGGAACATGACGCGCGGCTTGAGGAGCGCGAGGAAGTCGCGCACCTCGCCCGCCGAGTAGCGGGCGTCCGTGGTCGGGGCGAGGGACTGGGTGATCGTGGTCATGGCTTGCCTGGTTGGGGCGGCGCCGCGCGGCCCATGCGGGCCGGGCGCCTGTCGTTCAGGAGGGCTCCTTGCCGGAACGCCCGCGCTCGGGCGCTCGGGGAAGGAGCGGGCGGCCGCGGAGGCCGCCCGTCCCGGGGGTCAGTGGTGGTGCGTGTCCGCGATGCGCGGCAGCGTCTCGAACTGGTGGAAGGGAGGCGGCGACGGCAGCGTCCATTCCAGGGTCGTGGCGCCCTCGCCCCACGGATTGTCGGCCGCGCGCTCCTTGCGCACGAAGGCGATCACCACGCCGTAGACGAAGACCACGAGGCCCAGGGCGAAGATGTAGGAGCCGATCGAGGAGACCAGGTTCCAGCCCGCATAGGCGTCGGGATAGTCGGCGTAGCGGCGGGGCATGCCGGCGAGCCCGAGGAAGTGCATGGGGAAGAACAGCACGTTGGCGCCGATGAAGGCGATCCAGAAGTGAACCTTGCCGATCCAGTCCGGGATCACGTAGCCCGTCATCTTCGGGAACCAGTAGTAGATGCCCGCGAAGATGATGAACACGGCGCCGAGCGACAGCACGTAGTGGAAGTGCGCCACCACGTAATAGGTGTCGTGCACGGCGCGGTCGATGCCGGCATTGGCGAGGACGACGCCGGTGACGCCGCCGACCGTGAACAGGAAGATGAAGCCGATGGCCCATTGCATGGCCGCCGTGAAGCGAATCGAGCCGCCCCACATGGTGGCGATCCACGAGAAGATCTTGATGCCGGTCGGCACCGCGATGACCATCGTGGCGAAGACGAAGTAGGCCTGCGTCTGCAGCGAGAGACCGACCGTGTACATGTGGTGGGCCCAGACCACGAAGCCGACGACGCCGATCGCCACCATCGCGTAGGCCATGCCGAGATAGCCGAAGATCGGCTTCCTCGAGAAGGTCGAGATGATGTGCGAGACGATGCCGAAGGCTGGCAGGATCATGATGTACACTTCGGGGT
>DASPJU010000551.1:0-2827 GCA_035628475.1 Salinarimonas sp.
CCGTACCGGACGAGGCTGCCCCGCCCGACCGGCCCGGCAGACCGAGTCGGCCTTCGTGCCCCCGTGTCTTGGCGGTTAACCCGCGTCGAAATCAAGGAGATCACCAACCATGGCTGCCAAGCGCATCGCATTCGACCAGGAGGCCCGCGAGGCCATCCGCCGCGGCGTCTCCAAGCTCGCCCGCGCCGTCAAGGTGACGCTCGGGCCCAAGGGCCGCAACGTCATCATCCAGAAGTCGTTCGGCTCGCCGACCGTGACCAAGGACGGCGTCACCGTCGCCAAGGAGATCGAGCTGGAGGACAAGTACGAGAACATGGGCGCCCGCATGGTCCGCGAGGTCGCTTCGAAGACCTCCGACATCGCCGGTGACGGCACCACGACGGCCACCGTGCTCGCCCAGGCCATCTTCCGCGAGGGCGTCAAGAACGTCACCGCCGGCGCCAACCCGATGGAGATCAAGCGCGGCATCGAGCTCGCCGTCCGCGCGGCCGTCGAGCAGATCGAGAAGTTCGCCCGCCCGGTCGAGGGCAAGGACATCCAGCACATCGGCACCATCTCCGCGAACAACGACGAGGAGATCGGCGGCATCATCGCCGGCGCGATGGAGAAGGTCGGCAAGGACGGCGTCATCACCGTCGAAGAAGCGCGCGGCCTCGAAACCGTCCTCGAAGTCGTCGAGGGCATGCAGTTCGACCGCGGCTACCTCTCCCCGTACTTCGTGACCGATCCGGAGCGCATGGAGACGGTCCTCGAGAACGCCAAGATCCTCATCTACGAGAAGAAGATCTCCTCGATGAAGGACCTCCTGCCGATCCTCGAGCAGGTCGCCCGTCAGGGCAAGCCCCTGCTCATCATCGCCGAGGACGTCGAGGGCGAGGCGCTCGCGACCCTCGTGGTCAACAAGCTGCGCGGCACCCTCAACGTGGCCGCGGTCAAGGCGCCGGGCTTCGGCGACCGCCGCAAGGCCATGCTCGAGGACATCGCCATCCTCTCCGGCGGCAAGCTGATCTCCGAGGACATCGGCGTCAAGCTCGAGAACGTGAAGTGGGAAGACCTCGGCGACGCGAAGCGCGTCACCATCGACAAGGACAACACCACGCTCGTCACGGACACCGACGACAAGGGCCGCAAGGAAACCATCGCCGGCCGCGTCAAGCAGATCCGCTCGCAGATCGAGGACACCACCTCGGACTACGACCGTGAGAAGCTGCAGGAGCGTCTCGCGAAGCTCGTCGGCGGCGTCGCCGTCATCAAGGTCGGTGCTGCCACCGAGACCGAGATGAAGGAGAAGAAGGCCCGCGTCGAGGACGCCATGCACGCCACCAAGGCGGCGGTCGAAGAGGGCATCGTCCCGGGCGGCGGTGTTGCGCTGCTCCGCGCGATCGAGGCGGTCGACGCGGTCAAGGTCGAGGGCGACGTCAAGGTCGGCGTCAACGTCATCAAGCGCGCCCTCGAGGAGCCGTTCCGCCAGATCGTCTACAACGCCGGTCTGGAAGGCTCGGTCCTGCTCAACGAGGTGCGCCAGAAGGGCGGCTCGTACGGCTTCGACGCCCGCAGCGAGAAGATGGTCGACATGATCGAGGCCGGCATCATCGACCCGGCCAAGGTCACCAAGCAGGCCCTCCTCAACGCCTCCTCCATCGCCGGTCTCATGCTCACCACCGAGGCCCTCGTCTCCGAGATCAAGGAAGACGAGAAGAAGGAAGCCGGCGGCGGCATGCCGGGCGGCGGCATGGGCGGCATGTACTGAGACTCACGCCATCCGCGTGAAAACCGAAAGGCGAGCCGGCAACGGCTCGCCTTTTCTGCAATACAGGGACGGGCTTCAGCCCGTCCCCATCCGGCCGCGTCAGTCGAGACCCCAGCTCACCGCGCAGTCGATCATGCTGCCGGTGCTCGCTGCCTTCTGGATCGTGACCCGAATGCTGCTCGTGAAGCGGACGTTGAAGGGAATCCACCCCGTGTACCCGACCACGTACCCCGGGTCGCCGTGCAGCGGCAGATAGCCCGGACCGATGGTCACCGACTGGGCCGAACCGCCGTTCACATAGAACTTGATCAGCGCTTCCGGCATGTTCCCCCAGCCGTCCTGGTTCAGCGCGCACGTCACGCCCTTCACATTCCCACTGCCGTTCGTGGTGGCGATGATGTCGGTTGCCGTGGTGGAGGAGTTGTTGTTGGCGGTGTTCACGCGCGGCTGCGTCTGACCGTCATCAGCGGCGAATGCGCCCTGCGCCACACAGACGAACGTCACGACGAGTACTGCCAGTGCTTTTCTCATGTCGATCTCCTGATGTTCGAGCTGTTCGAGAAGCGGTGCCGGAGTCGAGCTCTCGACATCCCCTCCCGAGGTTGTGGTTGCTGGAACGGCCGTTCTGCCCGGCAGAATCGCACGCTGGCGGGCCCGAGCATAGAGACATTTCATGACCTCCTGCCGTCACGAAATCAGCGGCCAGTCGGCGGCCTGAAGGCCGCCCCAAATAGAGAGATCGTCAGCGCAGGACCCTTGCGCCGTACCATGGCGCGCATGTCGTTTTTCATCCGCGGCGACTACGGTGTCGTCGGCAAACTTCGAGGTGGTCACGGAGAATCCCGCGGACGGCCACAGCGGCCTGCTGCACCGCTGGCGTGACAACAATGCGCCCGGGCTTCCGTGGAACTTCAGTGGACCGTTCTTCCGGCGGCGCCTCACGGTACGCAAGCCGGCCCTGATCCAGGAGCAGCCGTCGCGCCGGCTGCACGCGGTGGCCATCGTCACCTCCGGCGCCGGCACGTTCCTCGGCCTCTTCATCCGCGACAACAATCCCACCTGGGCCTGGCAGGAGCC
>DASPJU010000552.1:0-2984 GCA_035628475.1 Salinarimonas sp.
CCCCCAGTCGCGCTTCGCGTCCAGGTTGCCGAGGAAGAGCTTCTCCTGCAGGCCCATCTTGATCCGCCCCACCGCGCGCGTGATCTTGCGCGTGACGAACGTCTCGCCCCGGCGCGGGCATGGAGCCCTCCGGCACCACGATGCGGATGGGCCTGAGGCAGCCCGCGTTCATGGGGATCATGTCGTCGACCATGACGCGGAACACGTAGAGCACCGCCGCGCGGGTCACGGGGGCGGGGGCGTTGAAGTTGTCGGGGCGCTGCTCGGAGGTGCCCGTGAAGTCGACGATCGCCTCGCGGGCCTCCCGGTCCACCGTGATCCTGACCCGGATCGTGCTGCCCTGGTCGATCTCGTAGGCGAAGGACGCGTCCTTGAGGCGCTCGAGCACCCGGCGCACGCTCTCGGCGGCGTTGTCCTGGACATGGCCCATATAGGCGTCGACCACGTCGCGCCCGAAATAGGCGATCATCTTCTTGAGCTCCGCGACGCCCTTCTCGTTGGCCGCGATCTGCGCCTTCAGGTCGTTGACGTTCTGGACCACGTTGCGCACGGGGTAGCGCGCGCCGGTGAGCAGCTCGACGAGCTCGCGCTCGCGGAAGCGGCCCCCGTCCACGAGCTTGAAGTTGTCGATATAGACCCCCTCCTCCTCGATGTGGGTGGCGAGCGGCGACATGGAGCCCGGCGCCACGCCGCCCACGTCCGCGTGATGGCCTCGGCTCGCGACCCAGAACTGGATCGCCCGGTTCTCGTCGTCGAAGACGGGGGTGCAGACCGTGATGTCGGGCAGGTGCGTGCCGCCATTATAGGGCGCGTTGAGCGCGAAGACGTCGCCCGGCCGGATCACGGGGTTCATCTGGATCGCGGTCTCGACGGACTTGTCCATGGACCCCAGATGCACCGGCATGTGGGGCGCGTTGGCCACCAGGTTGCCGGCCGCGTCGAAGACCGCGCAGGAGAAGTCCAGGCGCTCCTTGATGTTGACCGAGTAGGCCGTGTTCTGGAGCGTGACGCCCATCTGCTCGGCGATGGACATGAAGAGGTTGTTGAAGATCTCGAGCATGACGGGGTCGGCTTGCGTCCCGACCGCCGCGCGGCGCGAGGCCGCCTCGACCCGCTCCAGCACGAGGTGGTCCTTGGGCGTCAGGCGCGCGGCCCAGCCCGCCTCGACCACGATGGTCTGGTTGGCCTCGATCACGACGGCGGGGCCGCGGATCGCGGCGCCCGGCGCCACGTCCTCGCGGCGATAGACCCGCGCGTCGTGCCAGCGCCCGCCGGAGAAGAAGCGCGTCTCGCGGGTGGACCGGGCCTCGCCGCCCCCCGTCTGGGTCCCGGCTTCCTCCGTGAAGCGCGCCCCGCCCCCGATCGCCTCCACCGACACGGCCTCGACCACGAGGTCCTTGGTCTCGTCGATGAAGCCGAAGCGGCGGCGATGAGCCGATTCGAAGGCCGCCTGCATGGCGTCGAGATGGCCCTCGCCGGCGGCGCGCCCGCGCATCTCGTAGGCCGGGACCTCGATGGTGGTGTCGGTGCCGGCATAGCGCACCTGGGCCCGCACCACGACGCGGATGTCGTCGAGGGGCACGCCCTGGCCCGTGAGCTCGTCGAGGCAGGCGGTGGCCAGCCGGTCGCCCGCCTCGCGGATCGCGGCGTGGGAGGCGGGGAGCGGCACGTCGATGGCGGCCTGGCGGGTGGCGCGGACATCCGCCAGCCCCATGCCGTAGGCCGAGAGCAGCCCCGAGAAGGGGTGGATCAGCACGGTCTTCATGCCGAGCGCGTCGGCGACCTGGCAGGCATGCTGGCCGCCCGCGCCGCCGAAGCAGTTGAGCGCGTAGGCCGTGACGTCGTAGCCGCGCTGGACCGAGATCTTCTTGATCGCCTCCGCCATGTTGGCGACCGCGATGGCGAGGAAGCCGTCGGCGACCTCCTCCGGCGAGCGCCCGTCGCCGATCCGGTCGGCGAGCGCCTGGAACCGCTCCCGCACGACGCCCGCGTCCAGGGGCTCGTCCCGGGCGGGCCCGAAGATCGCGGGGAAGAAGTCGGGGATGAGCTTGCCCACCATGACGTTGGCGTCGGTGACGGCCAGCGGCCCGCCGCGGCGGTAGCAGGCGGGGCCGGGATTGGCGCCGGCCGAGTCGGGGCCGACGCGGAAGCGCGCCCCGTCATAGTGCAGGATCGAGCCGCCACCCGCCGCCACCGTGTGGATGAGCATCATGGGCGCGCGCATGCGCACCCCCGCGACCTCCGTCTCGAAGGCGCGCTCGTACTCGCCGTCGAAATGGGCCACGTCCGTGGACGTGCCGCCCATGTCGAAGCCGATGACCCGGTCGAAGCCCGCCGCGCGGCCCGTCTCGGCCAGGCCTACGACGCCGCCCGCCGGCCCCGACAGGATCGCGTCCTTGCCCTGGAAGAGCTCGGCCGCGGTCAGGCCCCCCGAGGACATCATGAACATGAGCCGCGCGCCCGTGCGCTCGATGTCGAGCTCCTCGGACACCTGCGCCACGTAGCGGCGCAGGATCGGCGAGAGATAGGCGTCGACCACGGCCGTGTCGCCGCGCCCCACGAGCTTGATGAGCGGGCTCACCTCGTGGGAGACCGAGACCTGCGGGAAGCCCATGGAGCGGGCGAGCTCCGCCACCGCGCGCTCGTGGGCGGGATAGCGGTAGGCGTGCATGAAGGCGACCGCGACGGCCTGGAAGCCTTGCCCCTTCGCGGCCTCCAGGTCCCGTCGCACGGCCGCGAGGTCGGGGACGGCCTCCACGGTGCCGTCGGCCAGCACGCGCTCCTCCACCTCGACCACGCCCGCATAGAGCTGCTCGGGCTTGACGATGCGCTTGGCGAAGATGTCGGGGCGGGCCTGGTAGCCGATGCGCAGCGCGTCGCGGAAGCCCCGCGTGGTGGCCAGCAGCGTGCGCTCGCCCTTGCGCTCGAGCAGCGCGTTCGTCGCGACCGTCGTGCCGTGGACGATGCGATCCGTCTCCCGCAGC
>DASPJU010000553.1:0-4233 GCA_035628475.1 Salinarimonas sp.
AGGTGGGAACGCCCGCGCTGAGGGAATGGCCCGTGTTGAAGGACGAGTTGCCCGACAGGACCTGGGCCGGCACGAGGTTGCGCAGCACGGGCACGCGCTCGAACTCCTTCTTCTTCTCCAGCACGTCGGTCTCGATGGCGAGCGTCATGAAGGCGGTGCACACGACCCGGGCCGGATCGGTCGGATGGCGCTGGAAGACGGCGAGGAACTTGCCGAACTGCATCACCTGGTTGACCGAGAAGATCGACTGCTCGACGGCGCCGAGGACCGGGGTGTCGAGGCGCGTGAGCTCGGCCATGCCGGCGGCCGCGGCCTCGGCGGCGGGCACGGTGCGCAGCTCGCTCTGGAACAGCATGGATTCCGAGATCTTCTTGCCCCCCTCCTCCAGCTTGTTGGCGAGGCGGATCCCCATGGGGAGCTTGCCCTCCAGCGCGTAGGTCGAGGCGATGCAGGCCGTGCCGGGGCCGCACCAGGGCCGGGCGGGGTTCCGGTTGTGCCGCTCCTCCGGGTCCTTCAGGGGCGCGACGTCGGAGGGGGCGAGCGCCTGGTGCCGGATCGCGGGGTCGAGGCGCTCCAGGAACGCCATGTTGGCGTAGCGACCGAGGTCGAGGCTCTCGGGGGCCCGCTCGACGAGGAAGCGCGCCTCCGCCACGTAGATGTGGAGCTTCTCCTTGTAGGGCTTGGAGACCCCGTGCACCGTGACGTTGATGGTGGGCTCGACGTAGTCCGGATAGAGGCTCAGGAGCCGCTTCTGCGCCGGGCGCGTGCGGGCCCAGTCCTCGAAGCGCAGCAGGCCTGTGACCGGGTCGGCGAGCTCGCCGGACTTGGGCTCGCTCAGGAGCACGGTCCCGGGCTTGAGGCTCGAGACCGGCGCCTCGGCGGCGGAGCGGACCTCCTCGACGCGGAACTCCGCCGCCGCGGCGGCGGGGGTCGCGAGGGCGAGAAGGAGGAGGGCGGCGGCGCGGAGCATCGGGGCGGGGTCCTCGGGGTGATGGGCGTCAATAGAGCGGGCGGCCCCAGAAATAATCCGGGTCGACCCGGCGGGGCCGGCGGACGGGAGCGTCGTCGTCGGGCCAGGGCGGGCTGTTATAGGCGGGCCCTCGGCCATAGGGGTCGCGGCGCCCGCGCGCCTCGGGGGCCGCGTAGCCGCGCCCGTAGAGGTCCCCGCCGAGGTCCTCGGCCCATTCGCCGCCGTCGTCGCTGCCCCAGCCGCCCGGGGCATGGGCATAGACCTCGCCGCGCGGCACGAGGGCGTATTGGGTCTCGGCGAGGCGGCCGTCCCGCTCGAGGCGGAAATATTCGGTGAAGGAGCCCGCTCCGCCGGAGACCCGGCTCCCGGAGGCGAGGTCGATCGGCAGGGCGGCCAGGCGCCGCGCCGCCTCGCGCGAGGGGCCCCTCAGAGCGGTGCGGGGCACCCCGTCCGCCCAGGCGGCCTGGAGCACCGCCTCGAAGATGGGCAGCGCCGCCTTGGAGCCCGTCTGGCCCCGGCCCAGCGTGCGCCGCCGGCCGTCCGCGTTGTCGTAGCCGACCCAGACCGCGATCGTGACGTCGTTGGTGAAGCCCACGAACCAGGCGTCGTTCTCGTTGTCGGTGGTGCCGGTCTTGCCGGCGACGTAGGGAGCCAGGCGCCGATAGGCCCGGGCGGTGCCGCGCTCCATCACCCCCTGGAGGATGGTCTTGAGCTGGAAGAAGGCCGGGCGGTCGGCGGAGCCGATGGGCACGGGCCCCCGCGCCGCGCGCCGGTAGAGCGCGCGCCCGTCCTGCTCGACGGCCTCCAGGGCATGGGGCTGCGGGCGGGCGCCCTCGTTGGCGATCGCCGCGTAGAAGGCCGCGAGATCGAGGACCCGCAGGGGCTGGGCGCCCAGCACGAAGGGATAGTAGCGCTCGCATTCGAGATAGAGCCCCGCCTCGATGGCGAGGTCGCAGACGCGCGCGAGGCTGTCCTTGGGATCGTCCTTGATGCCCCCGTCGAGGAGGCGCGCCGTGACGAGGTTCTTCGAGTTCTCGAGCGCCCGGCGCAAGGTGAGCGCGCCGGCCGCGCCGCCGTCGTAGTTCTTCGGGCTCCACCAGTCCCCGCCCCCGCTCGGCGGCGGCAGGCTCACGGGGGCGTCCCAGATCAGCGTGTTGGGCTGCAGGCCGCGCTCGAGCGCCGCGAGATAGACCAGCGGCTTGAGGGTGGAGCCCGGCTGGCGATGCGCCTGGGTGGCGCGGTTGAGCTGGCTCAGGGGATAGGAGAAGCCGCCCGACAGGGCGAGGATGCGGCCCGTGGCGTTCTCCAGCACGACGACGGCGCCCTGGACGAGGGGGCGGGTGCGCAGCTCGGCCCGGGCGCCGGCAGCGGGCTTGCCCTTGGCCCCGGCGCGGCCCTCGACCACGCGGACATGGACCACGTCGCCGACCGCCAGGGTCCTGCGGATCGAGGCGTTCCAGGCGGTGAGCGGGAGGATGCGCCCGTCGCGCAGGCCGACCCGCACCACCTCGCCGCCCTCCCGGCCCCGGGCCTTGCCCACCACCACGGCCGCGGGCCAGCGCACGTCGTAGAGGGGCAGCCTGGCGCGCTCCAGGGCCGTGCGCCAGGCCGGCTGCGGCAGGGGCGCGCCCCGGGCCTCGGCCTCGATGGCGGCGATCGCGGCCGCGAGATTGGCCTCCGGCCCCGCGAACTGGATTCGGCCCGTGCCGAGTTCGTAGCGCGCGAGCCCCTCCTGGAGCGCCGCCTCGGCGGCGCGCTGCAGGCCGGGCCTCACGGTCGAGCGGATGGTGTAGGAGGCGGACGAGAGCCCGCCGATGCCCGCCAGCGTCCGCGCCTCCCGGTCGAGCAGGTCGGTGAAGTGAAAGCCGCCGTCGCGGCGCGGGCGCTGGGCCGCGACGGTCTGGGTCGGGCGCGCGAGCGCGGCCGCCGCGGCCTCCGGCGCGACGTGGCCGTCCTCCCTCATGCGGCTGAGCACATAGGCGATCCGGTCGCGCGAGCGGTCGGGGTGGCGGTCGGGATCGTAATAGTTGGGGCCCTTGGCGAGCCCCGCGATCAGCGCCGCCTCGCGCAGGTCCACGTCCTTGGCGGATTTCCCGAAGAAGCTCCTGGCCGCCATCTCGACGCCCCAGGACGAGCGGCCGAGATAGATCGAGTTGAGATAGATCTCGAGGATCTCGTCCTTGGTGAGCGTCCCCTCGATGCGCGCCGCCACCACCATCTCGCGCATCTTGCGCTCGTAGGTGACGTCGTCGCCGACCAGCAGGTTCTTGGCGACCTGCTGCGTGATGGTCGAGCCGCCCTGGGGCCGGCCCGGCGAGGCGAGGTTGCCGATGAAGGCGCGGGCGACGCCGCGCTCGTCGACGCCCCTGTGGGCGCGGAAGCGCTTGTCCTCCGCCGCGACGAAGGCGTCGCGCAGGTGGGGCGAGATCCCCTCCAGCGGCACCCATTGCCTGCGATGGTCGGGCTCGAACACCTCGGCGAAGCGCTCGCCGTTGGCGTCCAGCACCACGCTCAGGCCGGGCAGGCGCCGGCCCTTCAGGGTCGTGTGGTCGGGCAGGTTCTCGAGGGACGTGTTGTAGTAGGCGATCACCTCGCCCAGATCGACCGGCGGGGGGTTCACGGCCTCGCGCTTGCAGAACAGGCGGTAGGAGGCATGCAGGTCGCCGAACTGGATGCCCTTGAGGATCTTGGCGTCGCCCGCCACCGCGCCCGGATCCTCCATGGCGGTGGAGATCAGGTCGTCGAGGTTGATCTCCTCGATGTCGAAGGCCTTGCGGAAATGGTCGCAGCCCACGCCCAGGATCCGCCGCACCTCGCCCTGGTCGCGGACGGGATCGAAGGCGGTGCGCACGGCGTCCGGCGCGGTCGTCACCTGGCTCAAGGTGAGCGCCGTCGCGAAGATCTTGACGAGGATGCTGCTCATCCGGGGTCCCGCTCACGCCTGGCGACCCCGCGATGGAGCGCCGGCCGTGCTGAATAGAAAGTGTACAAAAAGGCTCTTTTACGAAGGATGAGCGCCGAGGTTCCGGCCACGCTTGGAACCTCGGCGCCCCATCGAGGCGTTTCCCTTCCGGTGAGCCTCCCCGGTCGGGAGGCGTCGGAGTGGGTTGCATGGCCAAAAACTGGCCCCTCGCGATGGTAGTGTCGGCCGCTCTCGCCTCGACCGGGGCCTGGGCGCAGTCCGGCTGGGTCGATCCGCCGGCCGGCACCCAGCCGCCGGCGCCCCGCAACGTCGAGGTGGAGCCCCGGGCGCCTGCCCCCGC
>DASPJU010000554.1:0-4273 GCA_035628475.1 Salinarimonas sp.
CAGCGCAGCAAGTACCCGCAGGGGTCCGATCCGGTCGTGCTTGGCGAAAGCGTGAACGGACTCACCACCTACGGCTTCGACCCGGTGACGGGCATGCAAGAACCCAAGGCCACCCTCTGCCAGGTCAGAGCGGCGTAAGGAGAAACGACCATGGCTCGGATGAAATTTCTCTGCGACGCCGACCGCTGCATCGAATGCAACGCCTGCGTCACCGCCTGCAAGAACGAGCACGAGGTGCCCTGGGGCATCAACCGGCGGCGCGTCGTGACGCTCAACGACGGCAAGCCCGGCGAGCGCTCGATCTCCATGGCCTGCATGCACTGCACCGACGCGCCCTGCGCCGCCGTGTGCCCGGTGAACTGCTTCTACACCACGGCGGATGCGGTGGTGCTGCACTCCAAGGACCTGTGCATCGGCTGCGGCTACTGCTTCTACGCCTGCCCGTTCGGGGCGCCGCAATATCCGCGCGTGGGCAACTTCGGCACGCGCGGCAAGATGGACAAGTGCACCTATTGCGCGGGCGGCCCGGAAGCCGACCTCACCACCGCCGAGTACGTGAAATACGGCTCGAACCGGCTGGCCGAGGGCAAGCTGCCGCTCCGCGCCGAGATGTGCTCGACCAAGGCGTTGCTGGCCGGCGACGGCGACATCATCGCCAAGATCTACAAGGAGCGCGTGCTCACCCGCGGCTACGGCTCCGGCGCCTGGGGCTGGAAGACCGCCTATCGCGAGACGGTCGCGTTGTAGGCGTCTCGCGTGAGGTGGCCCCGGCTCACGCGGCGACCATGCGACCCCGCGGACCAGCGGGCTGAGGCCGCCCCGGCGGACTCGGCCCCGGCGCCGTCGCTCCCTGCCCCTCCAGGCTCAAGGACCCACCCGATGCTGCTTTCCCTCAAGCCCCTGCGAGCCCTTCTTGCCGCGATGGCGCTGTCGGCGGCGCTCGGCGCCGCGGCGCCCGCGCTCGCCCAGCACGGGCAGGACCCCAAGCCCGCAGCCCAGACCGCCAATCCCAGCGGCCAGAACCCCACGGCCCTGTCGCCGCGCGAGGACGAGCTCCTGCAGCGCCTCCAGGGCGGCGCCCACCTGGGCGGCCGCGTCTCGATCCCCGACTACAAGGCCTCCGTGCTCGAGCAGCCTCAGGGCCGCGACTATCGGGAGTTCCGCGAGAGCTACCTGCCCTGGATCGGCGGGATCGCGGTGCTCGGCATGATCGCGGCGCTCGGCATCTTCTTCTTCACCCGCGGCCGGATCGCCCTCGACCACGCCGAGCAATCGGGCGAGAAGATCCTGCGCTTCAACGCCTTCGAGCGCTTCATCCACTGGCTCACCGCGCTCACCTTCATCGTGCTCGCGATCTCGGGCCTCAACTACATCTTCGGCAAGCGCCTGCTCCTGCCGCTGATCGGCCCGGACGCCTTCGCGGCCTGGTCGCAATACGCGAAGTTCGCGCACAACTACCTGTCCTGGCCCTTCATGGCCGGCCTGCTGGTGATGATCCTGATCTGGATCCGCGACAACATTCCCGACCGGACCGACATGACCTGGCTCAAGGAAGGCGGCGGGCTGATGTCGGGCCGCGCCGTCCCGGCGCGCCGCTTCAACGCGGGCCAAAAGATGATCTACTGGTCCGTGGCCCTGGGCGGCCTGGCGCTCGCGGCCTCCGGCCTGATCATGCTGTTCCCGTTCTCGGCCCTCGACATCAACGGGATGCAGCTCGCCCAGTACGTCCACGCGACCGTCGGCGTGCTGCTCATCGCGATCATGATCGCCCACATCTATATCGGCTCGCTCGGCATGGAGGGCGCCTACGACGCCATGGGCTCCGGCGAGGTCGATCTCGACTGGGCCCGCCACCACCACAGCCTGTGGGTGGAGGAGCAGCGGGCCAAGACCGCGAGCGGCCCGCAGCTGGGCGGCTCCCGCCCGCAGCCCGCCGAGTGACGGCCGGGGCGGGTCGGCCCCGCCCCGCGCTTCACTTCGACTGGGTCGGCACGCCCGGGGACGGCCCCACCGCCCCCGTGGTGGTCACGGGCTCGGAGCACTGAGCGGGCTGCGCCTGGCAATCGATCTTGGCGCCCGGCGCCGCCGACGGGGCGGCGGTCTGGGCCGCCGGAAGGGCACCCCGCTCGGGCACGGTCACCCGCTCCTGATGCCCTCCCGCGGGGCCGAGGCCGGCATTGCCGGGCGAGGGGTTGGCCGAGGCGTTCGAGGGCGGCGAGGCCGGAGCCTGCGCCGAGGCCGCCGGCGACACGAGGGCGAGGACGGCGGCGAGCATGACGGTCTTCATCGGACATCCTTTCCGCCCGGCGGCACGCCGCGCGCGCCCCATGGGCTCCAGAGGGGCAACGCCGCCGAGCGGCCCCGGTTCGGCTCCGCGCCGCGCGACCGCGCCATGCGGGTGATCGGCCTCGCGGGCTGGAGCGGCGCCGGCAAGACCACCCTGCTGGTGCGCCTCCTGCCCTTGCTGCGCGCCCGGGGGCTCCAGGTCTCCACCGTCAAGCACGCCCACCACGCCTTCGACGTCGACCGCCCCGGCAAGGACTCGCACGCCCACCGGGAGGCCGGCGCCCGGGAGGTGCTGATCGCCTCGGCCCGTCGCTGGGCGCTGCTGCACGAGCTCGACAGCCCCGCCGACGAGCCCCCGCTCGCCGACCTGCTCGCCAAGCTCGCGCCCGTGGACCTCGTGGTCGTGGAGGGCTTCAAGACCGCGACCCACCCCAAGATCTGGATCCACCGCGCCGCCAACGGCAAGCCGGCGCTCTTTCCCGAGGTGCCCGAGGTGCGAGCCATCGCCTCCGACGTGCTCCTCCCCGACGCGTCCGTGCCCGTCCTGCCCCTCGACGACGTGGCTGCCATGGCGGAGGCGCTGCTCGCCCACGCCGATCCGCTCCGCGACGTGCTCGCCGCGCTCGCCGCCGCGCCGCGCCCGGCCCGCCTGCGCGAGCCGCGACGATAGGACGGCGCGGGAGGGCCGGGCGCCCCGCCCTTGACGCGCCGCCCCCGCCCGGGACACCAAGGGCGCCCCGCGGCGGAGACCTCCATGGCCCAGCTTTCGGACGACTGCTTCGCCTTCGGCGGCGCGCTGATGACGCTCGACGAGGCGATCGCCCTCATCCGCGGGCGGGTCGGCCCCGTAGCCGAGGAGGAGGCCGTCCCGCTCGCCGAGGCCGGAGGCCGCGTGCTGGCGCGGGCGCTCCCGGCGCCCGTCGACCTGCCCCCCTTCGACAACTCCGCCGTGGACGGCTGGGCGGTGCGCCACGCCGACCTCGCAACGGGCTCCGAAACGCTCATGCCCGTGAGCGGCCGGGGAGCGGCGGGGCGCGCCCTGGAGGGCGAGATCCGCCCCGGCGCGGCCCTGCGCATCTTCACCGGCGCGCCGATGCCGCCGGGCCTCGACACCGTGTTCATGCAGGAGGACGTTCGGGAGGAGGGCGGCCGGGTGATCCTGCCGCCGGGGCTGAAGGTCGGCGCCAACCGCCGGCTCGCCGGCGAGGACGTGGCGCGCGGCACGCCCGTGCTCGCGGCGGGCCGCCGGCTCCTGCCCCAGGACGTTGCGCTGCTCGCGGCCCTCGGGCAGGCGCGGGTGCCCGTGCGCCGTCCCTTGAGGGTCGCGGTCTTCTCCACCGGCGACGAGATCGCCAGCCCCGGCACGCCCCTCGGCCCGGGGCGGCTCTACGACGCCAACCGCTTCGCCCTCATGGCCCTGCTGGCGCGCCTGTCGTGCCGGGTCACGGATCTCGGCATCCTCCCCGACGAGCGCGCCGCCGTCGCCCGGGCCCTGCGTGACGCGGCGCAGGGACACGACCTGCTGCTGACCTCCGGCGGCGTCTCGACCGGCGAGGAGGACCACGTCAAGGCGGCGGTGGAGGAGGCGGGCGGGCTCGCCTTCTGGCGGGTCGCCATCAAGCCCGGCCGTCCCGTGGCGCTGGGCACGGTGGCGGGCACGCCCTTCATCGGCCTGCCGGGCAATCCCGTGGCGGTCTTCGTGACCTTCGCCCGGGTGGCCCGCGCCCTCGTGGCGCGGCTCTCGGGCGAGACCTGGGAGCCCGCGCCGCCCTTCCCGGTCCGGGCGGGCTTCACCTATGCCAAGAAGGAGGGGCGGCGCGAATATGTGCGGGTGCGGCTCGAGCGGGACGCGGACGGCGCGCTCGTCGCGCGCAAGCACCCGCGCGAAGGCGCGGGCGTCATCACGTCGATGACGGAGACGGACGGGCTCGCGGAGCTGCCCGAGGCGGTGACCCGGGTCTCGCCCGGCGACGCGCTCGGCTTCCTG
>DASPJU010000555.1:0-3799 GCA_035628475.1 Salinarimonas sp.
TATTCGAGCGTCTCGACCGCCCAGGCGCCCTATCTCACGGTCACGGACAACGGCACGCCCCGGACCAATCACGAGAGCGTGCGCCCCAACGGGCCCATGGATGGCCCCGGCATGGCGGCCGCCGCGAACGCGATGGCCGGGCGCTCGCAGATCGCCCGCGAGATCGTGGTGCCGCCGGGCAAGACCGTCATCGTCGCGGCGGACGCCTTCCCGAACCGCCAGGAGCTGATGACGCATGGCAGCTTCACCATCGGCCAGCCGCCCGGCGGGACGGGCGACGCCCGCGCCACCTTCGACATCGTCATGACCCAGGGCACGCCGACGCCGGAGACGGTGGACCGCCTGGTCGCGTCGGGCCCCATGGTGCCGGTCGGGCCGAAGGAGCCGACGCCCACGCCCCTCGCGGCGCTCGAGAACGGGCAATTCTCCGCCTATGGACGCGTGAACGGGGTCGCCCAGGCGGGCGAGATGCAGCTCACCATGGCCAATAACGGCCGGGGCAACCTCTATGTCCTGCCGGAGAACGGCGAGGCGGGCTCGCAGAGCTTCATCTGGAACACGAAGTACACGGCCCGGGGCGGCGCCCCGCTCGACACGCCCTACATGACGGCCGCCGCGGAGGGCTCGGCGCCGATGAACCACGGCATGTACGGCACCGAGTTCGAGATGACCCTGCCGGCCTACAATCCGAGCGACAAGCCGCAGCTCCTGCAGGTGACCATGGGCTCGGGCACGACGGGCGACTCGGCGGCCTTCCGCGGGAACCTGAAGGTGGCGGTGACCGGTCCGGACGGATCGACCAGGACGCAGACCGTCGCGGTCATGCAGCGCTCGGGCACCGACGGGACGACCCCCGTCGCCGAGGTCCTGATCCCGCCGGGCGGTCGCGGGAACGTCACAGTGTCGCTGATCTACCCGCCCAATACCACGCCGCCCCACACCTTCAAGGTGACGAACCGGCCGGTGCAGTAGGCGGCGCGAGGACTCCTGCCGGGGCGCCCGACGCGGGAGCCCCTACGCCTCGAGCGGCTCCTCGCCCAGGAGCTCGACGCCAAAGCCCGCCAGGCCCACATAGGAGCGCCCGGAGCCCGACAGGTTGCGGATCGAGGTGACGCCGAGGTCGCGCAGGATCTGGGCGCCCAGGCCCACCTCGCGCCAGGCCCTCGAGCGCGCGGCCTCCGAGCCCGTGGTCTCGGCGCCGGGATAGGCGGTGGTGGGCACGCCCGCGGTGCCGTCGCGCAGGTACACGAGCACCCCGCGCTTCTCCGCCGCGATGCGCTCCAGCGCCTGGTCGACGGCCCGTCCGCCGCCGAACACGTCGGCCACCACGTCGGCGCGGTGGAAGCGCACCAGCATGTCGCGCCCGTCGCCGACGCGCCCGTGCACGAGGGCGAAGTGCTGCACGGAGTCGAAGGGGGTCGCGTAGGCGTGGCCCGTCATCTCGCCATGCGCGGTGCGCACCGGGAAGGTGCCGAGCCGCTCGACCAGGCTCTCGCGCGCCTGCCGGTAGGCGATGATGTCGGCCACCGACACCCGCCTGAGGCCATGGCGTTCCGAGAAGGCCGTGATCTGGTCGCCCTTCATGACGGTGCCGTCGTCGTTGGCGAGCTCGCAGATGACGCCCACGGGGGGCAGGCCCGCGAGGCGGCACAGGTCCACGGCGGCCTCGGTGTGCCCCGAGCGCATCAGCACGCCGCCGTCCTTGGCGATGAGGGGGAAGACATGGCCCGGGCGCACGAAGTCGGCCGCGCCCATGTTGCCGTTGGCGAGCGCGCGCACCGTGTTGCAGCGCTGCTCGGCCGAGATGCCGGTGGTGAGCCCGTGCTTCACGTCGACCGAGACCGTGAAGGCGGTGCCCAGCGGCGCGTCGTTGGAGGCCACCATGGGATCGAGGCGCAGGCGCCTGGCCTCGGCGGCGGTGACGGGGGCGCAGACGATGCCGCAGGTGTGCCGGACGATGAAGGCCATCTTCTCCGGCGTGCAGAGCGACGCCGCGACGATGAGGTCACCCTCGTTCTCGCGGTCGTCGTCGTCGGTCACGACGACGATCTCGCCGCGGGCGAAGGCCTCCACGGCCTCGGTGACGGACTGGGGCATGAGGGCCTCCTTCAGGGGAGCGGACAGAAAGTCGTTGGGCGTGACGGCGCCGCGGGTCTCGCGGGCGATGAGCTCCGCGGTGTCACGGGAGAGCCAGACGCTCTCGTTGTTGCACAGCTGCGTGACGGCTCCCGGCGTGACGCCGATGCGCCGGGCGAACTCCACCCGGGGCATGCGCTTGCGGATGAGCCAGTCGGCGAGCCTCATGGGACCGCTCTTACCAGAGCGGTGGTTTTAGCAATACTAAAATCGCCGCCGAGCCTGCCGCCGCGAGGACTCTCACCCGTCGCCCAGCGGCCATTCCGCGCTGCGGCCGATCTGGCCGCGATGGCGCAGCAGGTGGTCGGCCAGCACGCAGGCCACCATGGCCTCGCCCACCGGCACGGCGCGGATGCCCACGCAAGGGTCGTGGCGGCCCTTCGTCATCACCTCGGCCGGATGGCCCTGCCGGGTGACGCTGTCGCGGGGTGTGAGGATCGAGGAGGTGGGCTTGACGGCGAAGCGGCACACGAGGGGCTGGCCCGTCGAGATGCCGCCGAGCACGCCGCCGGCATGGTTGGACAGGAAGGTGGGGGCGCCCGCGTTCCCCGGGCGCATCTCGTCGGCGTTCTCCTCGCCGCGCAAGCTGGCTGCCGCGAAGCCGTCGCCGATCTCCACGCCCTTGACGGCGTTGATCGACATCAGCGCCGCCGCGAGCTCCGCGTCGAGCTTGCCGTAGACCGGGGCGCCGAGCCCCGGGGGCACGCCCTCGGCCACGATCTCGATCACGGCGCCGATGGAGGAGCCCTCCTTGCGCAGGCCGTCGAGATAGCCCTCGTAGAAGGCGGCGGCCTCGGGGTCCGGGCAGAAGAAGGGGTTGCGCGCCACCTCGTCCCAGTCCCAGCGCGAGCGGTCGATGCGGTGCGGGCCCATCTGGACGAGCGCCCCGCGGATCGTGACGCCGGGGAGCACCTTGCGGGCGACGGCGCCGGCCGCGACCCGGGCCGCGGTCTCGCGGGCCGAGGAGCGCCCGCCGCCGCGATAGTCGCGCACGCCATATTTCACGTCGTAGGCGTAGTCCGCGTGGCCCGGCCGGTAGGCGTCGCGGATGGCGGCGTAGTCCTTGGAGCGCTGGTCGACGTTCTCGATGAGGAGGGCGATGGGCGTGCCCGTGGTGACGGGCCCCGCCATGCGCTCGTCGCCGAAGACCCCCGACAGGATGCGGACCTGGTCGGGCTCCTGGCGCTGGGTCGTGAAGCGCGACTGGCCCGGGCGGCGCCGGTCGAGCTCGCCCTGGATGTCGGCCTCGACGAGCGGGATGCCCGGGGGGCAGCCGTCGACGACGCAGCCCAGCGCCTGCCCGTGGCTCTCGCCGAAGGTCGTGACACGGAAGAGATGGCCGAAGGTGTTGTGGGACATGGGACGCGTCCTGCGGATGCCGGTTCTTACGGGCTCCGCCCGCACCTGTCACGGCCCCCGCGCGGCGCTCCCCCCGGGCGCGGCGATGCGCTCCTGCAGCCGGGCGACCTCCTCGGCGATGAGATCGACCGCCGTCCAATGCGGCATGTGGCCCATGCCGGGGATCACGACGAGCCGCGCCCCGGGGATCTCGCGCTCGAGGGAGTGGGAGTGCAGGTCCGTCCAGACGATGCGGTCGGCGTCGCCCGAGACGATCACGGTAGGCACCCTGATGGCGCCGTAGCGCCCCGCCTGGCGGCTCACG
>DASPJU010000556.1:0-2618 GCA_035628475.1 Salinarimonas sp.
GTGGCCAATAGGGGGAGTTACGGATGGCGGGATAGCTCCCTCGCCCTTGTGGGGAGGGGGCTACGGGTGGGGGTTGGAACGTCGGGGCCGTTCATCGAGAAGGGAGCACGCAGGTCTGTACAGGCCGGCCTTGCACCGGGACCTCTCGCGTCCCGACCCCCACCCCTGACCTCTCCCCACAAGAGGGAGGGGAACGCGCACGCTCACCGCCTTGAGGCTACCAGCGCGCCGCCGACGATCAGGGCGGCGCCGGCCAGCGTCGTCGCGGTGGGGACCTCGCCGAAGACCGTGAAGCCGAGGAGCACCGCCCAGACGAGGGCGGTGTATTCGAGCGGGGCGAGGCGCGCGGCCTCGGCCTTGGAGAAGGCGCGGGCGAGCAGGAGGTGGCCTCCGACCCCGAGCGTCCCGATGGCGAGGAAGAGCGCGGCGTCGCGCCCGGTCGGGGGCACCCAGACCCACCAGGCCGGGATCGCCAGGATCGCGGCCGGCACCCCGTTCTGCAGCGCCACGATGGTGACCACGGGGTCCTTGGCGGCCCGCGCCCGCAGGAGCACCATGGAGAGCGCGTAGGTGACGGCCGAGGCCACGGCCGCGACGGCGCCGGGCAGCGCCGCCCCCGTGAGCGAGCCGCCGCCCGCCTTGCCCGAGACGATGACCAGCATGCCCGCGAAGCCCGCCGCGAGCGCCCCGACGACGCGCCGGTCGATCCGCTCGCGGAGGATGAGCGCTCCCAGCACCGCGATGAAGACGGGGGCGAGGAAGGACAGGGCGAGGGTCTCGGCCAGCGGCAGGGTCGAGAGCGCGTAGAAGAACGTGGTGGCCGTGATCACGACGAGCACGGCGCGCCCGCCATTGACGAGGAGCGTCTCCCGAGAGGGCCAGCCGGGGCGCGCGATCGCGAGCACCCCCGCGATCACGATCGAGCCCACCGCGAAGCGGATGAAGGCCACCTCGATCACGGGATGGCGCGCCGCCACCCCCTTGATGATCGCGTCCATGACCGAGAGGAGCGCGATCCCCGCGACCGCCTCGGCGACGGCGGGCATCGCGCGCGGCGAGGCGAGGCGGAAGGCGGGGGCGGGCATGGCGTGGTCCTGGCACGGGCGCGCCAGGCATAGGGGGCCGGGCTTCCGCTGTCATCCCCGGAGCCGCCGAGGGAGGGCCGCCCTCCTGCCTCCCTCTCCACCGGAGGTGACCGTCGAGCGCCGCTCAGGAGAAGCCTCGAAGCGTGCAGCACCTCTGCCGCAGCCGTCGGGAGATCCCTGGAGCGCCCTTCGAGGCCCGCTGCGCGGGCACCTCGGGACGGGGTGAGCGTGGGAGGGGGCGCAGGGTCCAGCGCTGCCCCGACGACCTCTCCACCCCCTCATGTCGAGGTGCTCGGCGCGGCTGAGCCTCGAAGCACGCATCACGGCCCGGCAGCCTGGAACCCTCTGACGACCCACGGCGCGGGAGACGAGGGCCGCTTGCGGACGCGGCAGCCGGACCCGCAAGCCCGTCAGACCGTCTGGCGGGCCGGCGCTCCGATCCCGGCGCCCTCCGCCACGGGGGCGAAGCGCAGGATCAGGGTGCCCGCGACGGCCGAGAGGACGGAGCCCATGAGCACGCCGATCTTCACCGCGTCCCCCATGGCGGGATCGGTCGGGAAGGCGAGAAGGCCGATGAACAGGCTCATGGTGAAGCCGATGCCGCACAGGAGCGACACGCCGTAGAGCTGCAGCCAGGTGGCGTGGGCCGGCAGGTCCACGAGCCGCGTCCTGATCGCGATCGCGGCGAAGCCGAACACGCCGATCTGCTTGCCCACGAACAGGCCCAGCGCGATGCCGAGCGGCACGGGGCTCATCACCGATGCCCAGGTGACGCCCGAGAGCGACACGCCCGCATTGGCGAAGCCGAAGATCGGCACGATCGCGAAAGCCACGGCGGGGTGCAGGGCGTGCTCGAGCCGGTGCAGGGGCGAGGTCGGGTCGTCGGGCCGGCCGGGGGCGGGGCGCACGGGGACCGTGAGGGCGAGCAGCACGCCCGCGATCGTGGCGTGGACGCCGGACTTGAGCACGAAGAACCACAGCAGCGCGCCGATCCCGAGATAGGGCGCGAGGCGGGAGACGCCGAACCGGTTGAGCGCCGCGAGCACCGCCAGCGCCCCGGCCGCGAGGCCGAGCATCGGGACGGAGAGATCGGCGGTGTAGAAGAGCGCGATGATGATCACGGCCCCGAGGTCGTCGAGAATGGCCAGCGCCGCGAGAAAGACCTTGAGCGAGACCGGCACCCGGGAGCCGAGCAGCGCCAGGACGCCGAGCGCGAAGGCGATGTCGGTGGCGGCGGGGATCGCCCAGCCGCGCAGGGCCGTGGCGTCGCCGGCGTTGAAGGCGACATAGATCAGGGCCGGCGCCAGCATGCCGCCCGCCGCCGCCACGCCCGGCAGGATGCGCCGGGGCCAGGTGGAGAGCTGCCCGTCCACGAACTCGCGCTTGATCTCGAGGCCGACCAGCAGGAAGAACACCGCCATCAGCCCGTCATTGATCCAATGCAGGACGCTGAGGCCGAGAACGTAGCTGTGCAGCACGGCGAAATAGGCCGGGGCGGCCGCCGAGTTGGCGACGGCGAGCGCCAGCACCGCA
>DASPJU010000557.1:0-4419 GCA_035628475.1 Salinarimonas sp.
CAGGGCTCACCGATCCAGACCGCGTGCTGATGATCCTGGGGACGGCCGCAGAGGGCGTGCAGACGATCTACAACAGTAACGTGGCCAGCATGGCGCCGCTCACTGTCTCCAAGACCTTCCCCTGGCCCTCTGCGGAGCCGCTTACCGAGGTCTACAACGAGACCGCCGGCGTCGTGATGACAGAGGGTAGCGGGACCCAGCGGAACGAGTACCGCGTGATTGATGGGGTGCTGACGCTCACGGCGGAGCACGACGGCGACCAGATCCGGGTAACGTGCGCCGCGCCGGCGTCGGTTCCGTCAGGCCGGGGACGCTCTCCCCAGCCGGTGGGGAGGCAGGGCGAGGAGGGATTCTGCACCGGCCAGGAGGAGGCGAGCGCAGATCCTGACGAGGAGCGCGCCAACTGGCACGACGTCATCCGAGTGCAGTTCGAGGATCCTGACGCGGTGTTCGTCGCCGGGAACACGGTGGAGGCCCTTCGCGGCTACGCCTTCGCATCGCCCCTTCATCCTCCCACGATCAGCAGGGACGTGAAAAACGGCGAGGGCACCTGGGCGGCCGTCGATTCTGCTGACCTCCTGGCGCGCTGGATTCCTGGCCTCGTGCTCCTCTCGCAGGACCTCATGGACAGCCTCGCCGGCCGCGTCTGCTTTCGGGTAGAGGGGCGGATGTGGCAGTGCGGCAACGGCCCCGACGCGCGCATGTATAACGAGCTTCGGAGCGCCGTCGAGATGCTCGACCAGCTTTGGGTGTCGCCTGGGTCGATCGGCTCAGGCGTCTCCGGCGTGAGTGGCTCGGCTCAGATGATCGACGCGTACGCCGGCCACACGGTGCAGGGCTCGGGCGCGTCGGCAACCTACTGGCCCACCGGCTGGGGCTTCGGCCTGAGCAAAGAGGGCGTGCACAACTGGTACCTCCCCGACGTCACCATTGGCGACTACCGCATTACGAGCTGGCCGGCGTGGGTGCCCTCTGGGGGTCATCCCTACTACCAGGACCTCGCCCTTCGAACAGCAGCGCCGGGGTATGATGCAGAGCCGTTGCCGGACCTGGGCCCCTCCGCAGCAAAACCCAATTACACTCCCAACCGGGAGGACCTGGTGCCGGGAGAGGTGGGGCTC
Source organism: Salinarimonas sp. (assembly GCA_035628475.1). Classification (GTDB taxonomy): domain Bacteria; phylum Pseudomonadota; class Alphaproteobacteria; order Rhizobiales; family Beijerinckiaceae; genus Salinarimonas_A. The sequence continues at coordinate 1,122 of DASPJU010000557.1, forward strand.
TATCTTAATGTCTATGGGGCGAACGGCCAGAACCGCGCGGGCTGGATCCCCACCGAGGACAGCGGCGGTATCGCAAGCACGAGCTATGTCCAGGCGGATTTCAGTCTCATCGGCGTGCCCTTCGGGATTGGGTCGGTGCTGGCGAACCTGCCAGACGGCGCGGAGATTGTGGAGGCAATCGCGCGCCTGATGGTGGCGGGGCTCGAGTACCGGGCGAGCAGCCACACCACACAGATCATCGTCAGCGACCCCAGCCCTACGCCGGCGCAGTCAGGGTTCAGCCAGGTGTACACGATCAACGGCCACGTGGTGAGGCAATACGTGCGGGCGTTCGGGGAGTCGACGCCGGAGACGGACGTCGGGAACACCCTCACCGAGGAGCAGCTCTGGGTGAACCATGGCCCGGTGGGGTTTGCCCTCGTCGGGAAGCGGAAGAACAGCAAGAACGTGATCGACGTGTACGGGGTTGAGCACCTGCAGCCGGCGTTCGAACTGATCTCGAGCGGCGCGGCCTTGCTCGGCAGCCAGACGGAGGTGACGTCCGATCAGTGGGCGATGGTCGACGTGACCGATGCAGTTCGCGGCGTGCAGTCGCTGCTCGATACGGCGGTGGGGTTTGATGGCTTTGAGCTCTGGCCGACCGTGGGAGGCGTGGCGGCAGACGCAGGGCCAGAGGGGCTGGCTGCCTACGCGAGGTCCCTGCTGCCCTCCATCACGACATCCTTTGAGAGCGATTACCCGACAAGCTACACGCGCGAGGTGACGATGAGCGGCGCATACTTCCGCTTCGACTCCCTGGCCATTGAGGGCGTGCTCATGCGCTTCCGGCTCAATGGCGTGATCCAGGAAACCTGGGTGCCGCTTAACGAGCCGCGGGCGATGTAGCCACTGGAGCTCGCCTATACATTCAGGATTGCCCATCTCCGCGGTCCAATCATGTTGCCGGGAGCCTGATGAGGAAACGAACCATGGACGAGACACAGCCAGAACCTACGCCACAGGTTAAGGTAGAAGTTATAGCGATGACACCGTACCTGCGGCAGGCTGTCATCTATCCCTTCCTCGCAGACCAGCGTGATACCCCACTTTGGGTGGAGATGCGGAGATGCCACAAAGGAGCGGCTTGGAGTCCCGGGTACATCGATGATCGTAGGCTCATCGGCTACTTGGAACAGATGCGCCCAGCAGCGAGCGAAGCAGGCCGGAAGGCCGCACACGAGCTCCTCGAGCAGTGGAAGGTGATGGGTTGATTGACGTTGGTTCCGAGTGAAGAGGGGCTAGCCGCTCACTCCCAAGATGTCCTCTAGTGCAGCCTTGAGGTTCCTCTCCATCTCGTCGAGAGACTCAGCCTTCTGCAGGTAGTGCCATTCTGGCCTCAGTGCCTTTGCTTGCTCCACGCAATCGCCTGACAGGCCCCCGAGGATAAGCACCTGCACGTCCTTGCAGCAGCCAAGCTGTCTGATGATTTCTGCCAGCTCAAGGCCATCAAAGTCAGAAAGGTAGAGGTCGACGATCACCAGATCCGGTTTTTCGTGCCCTTCAACTGGATCAAGCCGGGCGAGCAGGTCCTCGCCCGATAGAAAGTAGTGAATAGTAAGCGCTGGGAGAAGGGAGAACAGGCTCTGCTCTACGAGGACGCAGTCAAGGCCGTCTGGACTCGCAAAAAGGACTTCATGTGTGGCTGTCATGGATGGGGATGCCCTTCGGGTAGTCCAGACTTCCCGCTTCCTACATTCTTTTGCAAGCCAAATGCAAATCTTGGTTAACTTATATTCTTCACGTGGGGTTGGACACTGCAGGCTCAAGCTTCAGTGCGCGCGGCGTAGCGGCACCAGAAGGTGAGCATTGCCTGCACAAGCTCCATGTGATGCGGGTAGCTGAAGAGCTTTGTGACGTAGGCGCTGGCACCTCTCGTGAGAGCAGTCCTGATGTCTGGGTCGTAGTCGGACGTTGATAAAACGATGATTGGGGTGAGAGAGTACTCCACCATGGCGCGGATCTGTGGGAGCACCTCCAGCCCGTTCATGCCGGGCAGGTTGATGTCCACCACGATCAGGGCAGGCCGCTCGGGCAGCGGCGCCTCGCGGAGTTCCTCAAGGAGGTGAAGCCCCTCCTCGCCCGACTCCACGACCATGATCTCTCCGATGCAGTCCATACCCTTTGCCGCCGACAAGAAAACAAAGGTGTCGTTAGGATCATCCTCGACGAGGAGGATCCTAGGACAGGGCTTCCTGCGGGCGACATTGCCCATTCTTAGCGTCCTTGGACGAACGATTTCCGGCCAGTCCCGGCAAGCCAATTTGCGTGATGAGACAGTGGCATCCTGGGAAGAAAGACAACCTAATAAATCGGGAAATCCCTGAGAGTGGCTTCAGGCTCGGTCTAAACGGCTGGAGGCGAAGGAACAAGTCCCCGTATCCGCTTCTGCTCCACAGAACGCAGCAGGAGATAAACGATTATATTCGAGCAACGGCATAAAAGGCGAAAAATATTAAGTCTTGCGCGCCTTGATGCAGCGGATACTGTTCGCCACCCCCACACGGAACACCCCCCATGCATGCCTCGAAGGCTGAACCAACGCCTGAGGTTCGAGTTACCGTTCGCCTGACGCCTTACCTGAGAGAAGCGATTATCTGCCCCTTCCTCGCTGACCTGTGCCCGACATCGCTGACGGTGAGAATGTGGAAGGAGCGGTTAGATGGGCCCTGGGGTCCCGCGGAAATTGATGATCACGCGCTGCGAGGCGCGATGGAGCTTAAGCGGCCGGCTGCCTGTGAGGCGGGGCGCAAAGCGGCCCATGAGCTAATCGAGAAGTGGAAGGCCATGCCGTGAACTAGGGCCCGCTCGCGCTATCGTTCCACGACTTGCGAGATCGCCTGCTCGAGATCCTTTTCCATCTGATCAAGGTCCAAGGACCTCTCAACAAGCAAGCCGTTGGCGCTGCTCACCAAGCGCGCTGGAACTCCACGCGGTGACGACTCGCAAAGGAAGATGTACGGGATGGCTTCACACCCCGGGATGGCACGGATAAGATCCGCGAGGTGGTGGCCCCCGGCGGTGGTCGTGATAAGGTCCATCAGGATGATCTGAGGAAGCTCGTCCTTAGGCAGTGACTCGATCCATTCGAGAGCCTCTTCGCTGCTCGAAAAGCCCTTAACTTCTGCATCTGGCAGAGCGCGTCTCAACACGTCACAGACAATCAGGCGATCAAATTCGCTGCCGCTGACAAAGAGGAAATTGCTTACGCAGCGCATGCGAATCACGTCCGAATTTAGATAGATTGCGAGGAGAGAGTGTG
>DASPJU010000558.1:0-4184 GCA_035628475.1 Salinarimonas sp.
TCCGGCGCGGGCAAGCCGAGGATGGCGGGGTGCTTCTCCGGGCCGAGCGAGGCGGCGTAGGCGTCGTTGTAGAGGCAGGCGAGCTCCGGCCCCCAGAAGATGAAGACGGGGTGGCGCGTGGCCGCCATGATGCCCACCGCGGTCTTGAGGCTCTGCGGCCAGCTCTCGATGGGGCCCAGCGGCGTGCCCGTCCAGTCGCGGAACGCGATCAACCGACCGGTCGCGCCGCCGCGGACGGCCAGGTTTCGCTTGAACGACTCGGCCTGATCGGCGGGCACGCTGGATCCTTCCGACGCGATGTCTCGAACGCCTTCTGACGGGAGCATATCGTTAGATCAAGCGGCCCCGATCGTCACCGCCGAAGCCCTTCAGGATCGGAGCGGCACGCCGGAGGAACGGTGAGCGCAGGAGATCGCGGAACCGGCATGTCGCTCACGGCGTGATCGCCGGCCGGGCGCCATCGCTCCCACCCGACGGGGCCGCCGCGAACGCAGCCCATGCCCGCTCCGCGATGGTCGACGGAGCCGGCGGAACCCCGCATCGGGGGGCTCAGCATGTCCTGACGGTGATAAGAATCCCGACCGCCGCGGCATAGGCGCGGAAGGCACGCCGCGCCGTCTCCACGGCCTCAGGGGTTCGGTCGAACTTGGCGCCCGCGGCGCGCTCGAAGGCCTCGCTCCATTCGGCACGCTCCGGCCCGCAGGCGCCGTAGCGCAATGGGCCCGCCGCGCACAGCGCCGCGAGCGCGTCGTCGATCCCCGCCACCGCAACGGCCTCGCCTTGCCCCGTCGGGTCGGCCCGCACATGGAGCGGCGCCGCGAAGGCGAGGCCCCCCGCGCCCGCCGCGGGGCGGTCGTCCAGGCTCTCGCGGGCCGCGGCCATCACGGGCTCATTCGGCGGCGTCCAGGCGCGGAGCCCTGGCCCAATCGACCTCGCAGTCCCGGAAGAAGCGCGAGACCGCATCCTCCAGGGGCGGCATCAGCCCGCCGCGCTCGCTGGCGAGCGCCGTGTTGCGGGCTCTGCCCGCCGCCCGGGGCCGCGCGCGCCAGGTCAGGCCCGCCTCCCGGGCGACGCGCGCCGTGAGCTCGCTCCAGGAGGTCGCGCCCTCGTTGGCGAGGTGCCAGATCCCGCGCTCGCCGTCGACCAGGAGGTCGAGAGCCGCATGGACGAGATCGGGGACGTAGGTCGGCGAGACGATGCCGTCCGGCGCCTCGACCCGGGCTCCCCGCGCCAAGCCCGCGAGCGTTCGGTGGACGTAGTTGGCGTCGTCCCAGGGCCCGAAGAACGCGCTGGTGCGGATGACGAGCGCCTCCGGATGCGCCGCTGCGATCCGCCGTTCCGCCTCCTCCTTGCTCTGGCCGTACGTGCAGGCCGGACAGGTCTCGTCGCTCTCGCGATAGGACCGCCCGAGGGTCCCGTCGAACACGCGATCGGAGGAGAAGGCAACCATCGGCAGCCCCAGCCGGCAGGCGGCCGCCGCGACGGCCGCGGCGCCCTCGGCATTGGCCCTGAAGCACGCGTCCCGCTCGCGGTCCGCATCCTCCGTCCGCACGTAGCCGGCGGCGTTGATCACCGCCCACGGTCGGTGCCAGGCCAGGGCAGCATCGACCGAGACCGGATCGGCGATATCCATCTCGTGGCGCGACAGGAGCACGTGGTCGAGCCCGCGCTGCGAGCAGATCCGGGCGAAGGCGCGCCCCAGCGTGCCCGTGGCGCCGGCGATCAGCAGCGGACGTCGGGCGCGCGCGCGGGGAGACGTGGCGGCGCGGGCCGGCGGGTGATAGTGGCGCCCGTCGCGGCGCCACCAGCCCGGCTGGTCGAGCACTGGATGGTCGTAGGCGCCGGCGAGGGCGAGGGCCCGGGCGGCCCGTCCGACGGCGGTGCGCCGGGGCGCGCCGCCGCGGACATCGAAAGCGCCCGGCTCGTAGAAGCCCCGGCGGGCGACGAGGAGCGAGTTCCAGTCCACCGCCCCGAACAGGGACCAGACCGTCACGGCCCGGACGTCGGCGCCCTCCCCCCGCAGCTCCTCGACCCCGCGCCAGACCTCGAGAAGCCAGCGCACCTGCTCCTCGCGGGTCGAGCCGTGATGGGCTTCCGTCACGGCGATCGGCCGGCCGTAGCGCTCCCAGGCCTCCCGCAGCCGCGCCTTGGGGCCGAGCTCCCCGGCCGGCAGGTCCATCCGCAGGGCCTCGACGTCGGCATAGGTGTCGAAGCGGGTCGCGCCCTCGCGGGGGTGGACGTGGTTGCCCCCATGGAAGCACTCCGGATAGCGCTCCTGTGCCTCGTCGAGATAGCGCTCGCTCGTGGGATAATGGTTGATGCCGATGATGTCGGGAGCGCCTTCGCCGTCGAGGAAGAACGCGAGCTCGGCCTCGTCGATCCCGTTCGCCACGAAGACGGCATGCCAGGGATGGTCGCGACCGACCCGCCCGCACAGCAGGTCGAGGCTGAGCCAGCGGCGCTCGTTCTCAAAATCGGCCTGGTACCGGAGCTTGGGCGTGCTCCAGACCTTGCCCAGGTCCTCGGTCTGCACGAGACGCGCGCCCGGCGTGACCCGCCGGATGGCCCGCATGGCGAGCAAGGTGGCGCGGCACTCCGTGATCAGGCAGCGCAGGAAGCTCGGGTAGTCGCGCCCGTGCGGGTACCAGTGGCCGTAGAGACCGGAGAAGCGGGCCGTGGTGAGGGGCTCGTTGACGGGGGTGAAGAGGTCGACCCACGGATAGCGCCGCGCCACCCGCTCGGCGTGGCGGGCGAGGAGATCCGGGAAGGCGGGATCGAGGAGGCTGGTGTAGCGCGGGCCCGAGCCGTGGTGGACGAGGCCGGCGATGGGCCGGATCCCGAGCGCGCGCAGCCGGGCGAAGCGCTCGTCTGTCCAGGCCCAGTCGCAGACGTCCGGCTCGTCGGGAGCGACCATCTCCCAGATCACGGGGTAGCGCATCGTCCGGATCCCGAGCTCCGCGACGGCGTCGAGGTCCTCGAGCCGCTCCAGGTGCCCCGTTTCCTGACCTTGATTTCGGTAGTCGTTGCCGATCCGTACGACCGTACATTCAAGGCCGCCCCACAGCTCGAGCGGTTGCCCGGTTGCCATGCTCCACCTCGTCGCTGGCGCGAATGCGCTCTGGTTTACTTGGAGCCGGAAAACCGCTCGGATCCAGTATATGTTCCGCAGATAAATGATATGAACTTAGGATAATAACATGAGCTAAGAGTCTAGAGGAATCATCATGGCTCACGACTGCCATGAAACCTTCCGAAAGGCAGGTTTGTTCTGTCGAGTACATATCCAGCCAGGCAAGGACGCTGCTCCCGCCGGGCGAGCCAGGCGCGCTGAGCCCCACGCGATTCCTTGCAACCGGAAGGACACTTGCGGCCTCCCGTGGAACGGGGAGGTTCACCGAGGCTTGACCCTTGTGTGGAGATGGGGTGCAGGCCATGGCGGAGCAGCTGATCCGCAAGCTCGAATGCTTTTCGGCCCTGTCGGACTCCGACAAGAGCCGGCTGCGGGACGCCGCCCGCGACGTGCGGACGTACGGGCCGCGCCAGGACATCATCCAGGAGGGGGACAGGCCCGACGAGGTCCATCTCATGCTCGACGGGTGGGCCACCCGCTACAAGCTGCTGTCCAACGGCGACAGGCCCATCCTGGCCTATCTCATTCCTGGCGATCTGTGCGACCTGCACGTCGCCCTGCTGGACGAGATGGATCACTCCATCGGCACGCTCTCGCCCTGTCGGGTCGCGCTCATCCCCCGCGCGCGGATCGAGGAGCTCCTGCAGGACGGGCCCCTCGCCCGGGCGCTGTGGTGGTCGACGCTGGTGGACGAGGCGATCCTGCGCGAGTGGCTCGTCACGACCGCTCACCGGCCGGCGAACCAGCGGATCGCGCACTTCATCTGCGAAATGCTCCTGCGCTCCAAGGCCGTCGGCCTGACGGACGACGACACCTTCGAGCTGCCCATCACCCAGGAGGAGCTGGGCGACACGATGGGCCTGTCCACGGTGCACGTGAACCGGACCCTCCAGGAGCTTCGCGGCAAGGGGCTCATCGAGTCCAAGGGAAAGCTCGTCGTCATCGACGATCTCGAGCGCCTGATGAGGTTCGCCGACTTCAACCCGAACTATCTCCACGGCCATCAGCGCGGGGCGTTGGGCGAGCGCGGGCGGCCGACGCACCGCCCGAGCGA